>CAZECB010000041.1:0-9981 GCA_964510745.1 uncultured Flavobacteriaceae bacterium
TACAGTACCTATTAATTAATTCTGATAAATATAAACTTCAGTAGCACCTAATCCATATTTTTGGTAATTAGCATCATAATACTTGATATTGTCGTAACGCTTAAATAAGTATTCTAATTCTAATTTTAAAACACCTTCACCTACCCCGTGGATAAACACTATTTTTTGAATACGCTTTTTTATAGCAAACTCTAATTGTCGCTTAGCCGTATCTAATTGTAAATTTAGCATTTCGTGATTTGCCATACGCTGGCTAGAATTTGTCAATTGATGAATATGCAAATCTACTTCCATTGTAGGTTGTGATCTGTCTTTAGGTTTTACTTTGATTGATTTATGTTTTTTAGTTTCTTTTTGAGAAATGATATCATTTGCTGAGAGTTTTGAAAATGCTTTCGTTTTTAAAGTAGTCGTATCATCAATTTTAACTAATTCGTTTTCAGAAAATTCAAGTTCAAAACCATCTTCTGTTTCAATAGTATAAATAGTATCAAGTATTTTAATAACTGTTCCTGACAAATCTTCGTCTAAAACAGAAACTTTATCTCCTTTTTTTAACATTACAATTTCAAATTTTGATCATGTTCACCTTTATGATCTTCTACATTTTTACTAGGAATTCCTCTTGACAACCTATAAAGTCCTACCATAAGTAGAAAAATTCCTAAAATTAAAAGATATACATTTTGTTCTTCTTTTGAATTGATATAAAATGCTACAGCACTTCCTGAAACAATTAGTATAAAATTTATAAGCCTTGAAATATTCATATTTAATTCATTTTAAAATAGACCTTTTATAGTTTTCAAAATTATAACAAAAAAGCACTCAACAAGAGTGAGTGCTTTTTTGTTTTAATTTTTTAATTAGTTAAAAACCATTAGCTCTCGCTGTTCCAGAAAAAATACCTACCCCTATAAATAATAAAAGGTAAATAGTAAGCATAACTATGGTTAGAATTCCTAAAAATTTAAAATACGATTTTAGGTTAGAGAAAGCTGCGGTTAGCTCTTCAATATTATTTTTTTTAATTGCAATTTTCATTTTTTGTGAAAATTTAAATAGATAATATACTGGAAAAAAACCTATGACTGCAGAAACTAAGTAAATTATAGTCAAAAAAGATTGACTTATTCCTAATTCTGCGTAGGGATTAATTTGATCTGAAAGTGCTCCTGCCACTAAAGCAAAAACTATTCCTATCAATAGTATAAACCCAATACCTATAAACCCTATGATAGATAAAAAGAAACTCCATTTAGCAGTTTCTTTTAAAAACTTTATAGATTTTTCACTTAAACTTAGTTCTTCAAATTCTCCGAACTTTGATACTTCATTCATAATAATTTTATAATTAATGGTTAGTTTTCAAACTGTTTCAAGGTTTTAATTATAATACTAACACAATCTAATAATTGTTCTTTAGTCATCACTAAAGGTGGCGCAAAACGAATTATGTTACCATGTGTAGGTTTTGCTAACAAACCATTATCTCGAAGTGCCATACAAATATTCCATGCGGTTTCACTTTCTTCAGTATCGTTGATTAAAATGGCATTTAGCAATCCTCTACCTCTAACACCATTTACTATAGAACTGGTTTCTATAAACTTAGACAATTCAGCTCTAAACAACTCTCCTAATTCTTGAGCATTATTAGCCAATTCTTCATCTTTAATTACTTCAAGAGCCGCAATACCAATAGCTGCTGCTACAGGGTTACCACCAAATGTACTTCCGTGATTCCCTGGCTTTATAACATTCATAATCTCATCATTTGCTAACACAGCAGATACAGGGTATGCTCCACCAGATAACGCTTTCCCTAAAATTAAGATATCAGGTTTTACTTCTGGTGTTCCAGAGCAATGTTTATCAGCACATGAACAATTACCACAAGTTGCCAACAAACGCCCTGTACGTGCAATACCTGTTTGTACTTCATCTGCAATAAACAATACGTTATGTGCTTCACACAAAGCTTTTGCTTTTGCTAAATATCCTTCACTAGGCACATAAACCCCTGCTTCTCCTTGAATAGGTTCTACCAAAAATGCAGCAATATTTTTATTACTATTTAAGGCATTTTCTAAAGCTTGAATATTATCATATTCTATTTTTATAAATCCATCTGTATAGGGGCCAAAGTTTTTACGAGCTACAGGGTCATTACTAAATGAAATAATCGTTGTGGTACGTCCATGAAAGTTATTTTCGCATACAATAATTTGAGCTTCATTTTCATTAATACCTTTTACTTCATAAGCCCATTTTCTGCTTAGTTTTAAAGCGGTTTCAACAGCTTCAGCACCAGTATTCATTGGTAATAGTTTATCAAAATTAAACGTTTCCGTTACAAATTTCTCAAACTTACCAAGCATATCATTATAGAATGCACGAGACGTTAAGGTTAGTATTTTTGCTTGATTGGTCATTGCATCAACAATTTTAGGATGACAATGTCCTTGATTTACAGCAGAATATGCCGATAAGAAATCGTAATATTTTTTTCCTTCTACATCCCATACATACACGCCTTCACCTTTACCTAATACAACAGGTAATGGGTGATAATTATGAGCTCCATATTTGTTTTCTAAATCTATCGCTTCTTGCTATGTTAATTTGTCTAAAACAGCCATTTTAATAAATTTAATTTGTGAATAAAATAACCATTCCTACTGTACCTTTATTCTTTCGAAATCCCGATAACTATCTGGGCGAAAATTCAGCGTGGGAGAGAAATCATCCCTAGAAGTTTGCAAATTACTAAATATAAATTGAGCTTTAAAATGTTATTCAGAGATTTTATGAGATACTGAGGACACTAAAAGTTCTATACGCTTAATTTCTTTAATAATCGTTTTTTTATCAACTTGCATCCATACATATAGTTTTATCATTCCCATAAAATTTAAGCAAATAAAACCAGTAACCCCCCATTTTATTAGTTCATTTGTCTCATTTGCGTTTAAAAATTGTACCGCACAATATATCAAAAAACCAAAAACAATTAAGTTGACAATATTCATGACTACTATTATCCAAGAATTTTTGCCCGTAAAAACTTCTGCTATTGTACCAAATACATTTTTCTCTTCTAACTCATCATAAAACTTTGCTTCTTCTTGAGTTAATGTTTCTCTAATTAATTTGTCTATATCTTCCATAATAAATTTGTTTTTTTATTTCCGCGAAAGCGAAAATTACATTAATATTTTTCTTTTAAAATTGTTTTTAATTTCTATTTCAGTTTCAACTTCGATTTCAATTTCTCCCTAGCATGAAATATTCTTGATTTTGCTGTTCCAACAGAAATATTTAAAATCTCACTCATTTCTTTTAATGAATATGTTTCTACATAAAATAATTTAAGAGCTATTTGTTGATGTTCAGGCAATGTTTTTATAGCTAATAAAAGTGCTATTTTTAGTTTTGTTTTATCTTCTTGTTCTTCTTCTACAATTATAGTGTTCTCATAATATAGTTTCTCTTTTTGAAGCCTCTCTTTTGTCAATGCTTTTATATAGTCAATTGATTTTGTATACACAATTCGAGATGCCCAATTTCCAAAACTATGTGGATCTTTTAATGCTTTTATATTAATCATGATAGTTTTCCAGCTCTCTTGAGCAATATCCTTAGCAATATCTGGATCTTTAACAATCCAATACGATTTATTACAGAGCTTTTTATGCCAACGTTTAACCAAAGCTGATAATGCATTTTCATTACCAAATTGATATTCTATAACTAGTTTAGCGTCTATGATATTTTGTTTTTTACTCATTCTAATTTCAAGACTGTAAAAAGATAAAAAGGTTCATTTTATTTCTATTAAAGTAAAATATTATTCTGTTGAAATATTAAATTAATTAATAATTAACTTACTAAATATAATTCAAATATTATCGACATTATTTTACTACGATTACTATTTTTGCGCTATGTCTAGACGAAACAAAAAACAACAATTTAATAGCCTTGAAGTAATTGATGCTGGTGCAAAAGGAAAAACCATTGCGAAAGCGCCTGATGGAAAAGTGATTTTTATTCCTAATGCGGTTCCTGGTGATGTCGTAGATGTACAAACCACCAAAAAACGAAAAGCCTATTATGAAGGGAAAGCAATTGCATTTCATAAACTCTCTGATAAACGTGTAAAACCTCAATGTGAACATTTTGGAACTTGTGGTGGTTGTAAATGGCAGTTCATGGATTACAAGCATCAGTTGTTTTATAAAGAGAAAGAAGTCGTTAATAATTTACAGCGTTTAGGTCATATTGAACTTCCGGAAGTTACGCCTATTTTAGGCTCTGAAAAAAAATATTTCTATAGAAATAAAATGGAATTTTCATTTAGTGATAGCCGCTGGTTAACTTATGAAGAGGTAGCTTCTGATGCAGATTTAGGAGATAGAAATGCCCTTGGATTTCATATTCCAGGAATGTGGGATAAAATTCTAGATGTGAGAAAATGCTGGCTGCAACAAGATCCATCTAACACGATTAGAAATGAAGTTAAAACATTCTCTATAAAAAATAATTTAGAGTTTTTTAATACACGTAATCAAACTGGATTACTACGTACATTAATGCTACGTACGACAAGTACAGGAGAGTTAATGGTGCTCATTCAGTTTTTTAAAGACAATAAAGCTAAACGTGAATTATTATTAAATCATTTAAAAACAACGTTTCCAGAAATAACTTCATTACAATATGTTATTAATAACAAAGGAAATGATACTATTTATGATCAAGAGGTGATTTGTTATCATGGTCGTGATCATATTTTTGAAGAGATGGAAGGATTACGCTTTAAAATAAACGCAAAATCCTTTTACCAAACCAATTCAGGTCAAGCTTATGAACTCTATAAAATTACACGAGATTTTGCAGGATTAACGGGTAGTGAATTGGTATATGATTTATATACTGGTACGGGTACTATTGCTCAATTTGTTGCTAAACAAGCAAAAAAGGTAATTGGTGTTGAAGCGGTATCTGATGCTATTACTGCTGCAAAAGAAAATGCACAATTAAATGGTATTGATAACGTTGACTTTTATGTTGGTGATATGAAAAATGTGTTTAATGATACATTCATTAATACACACGGTCAACCTGATGTGATTATTACAGATCCACCAAGAGATGGCATGCATAAAGATGTAGTACAACAAATTTTAGATATTATACCTAATAAAGTCGTTTATGTAAGCTGTAATAGTGCCACACAAGCACGGGATTTAGCCTTAATGGATACGATGTATAAAGTCACTAAAACACAAGCAGTAGATATGTTTCCGCAAACACATCACGTGGAAAATGTTGTACTTTTGGAAAAACGATAAAAACCCAAAAGATTGAAAAAAGTAATATTATTATTAATTATCATAGGTGCTAGCTTTACAAGCTGCGAAAGAGACGATATTTGTGCAGAAACCACACCCACTACACCACGGCTGATTATCCGTTTTTTTGATAACGATATGCCAGAAAATTTACAAGCTGTAGAGAGTTTAAACGCAATTGCATTAGGTGATGATAATGTGCCTATCACTATTTCAGATTTTGTAACCATGTCAACAGACTCATTAACCTTACCTCTTCGCACAGATGCAGATCAAACTCGGTTTTTATTAACTTTAAATTCAAATGACGATGCTACAAGTAATATCGATACACTTACTGTTAACTATGAAAGAGAAGATGTATTTGTATCTCGTGCTTGTGGATTTAGCACTAACTTCAATAATATAATGATACTTGTAGAACCTGATGCAGATAATTGGATTTTAGATTCCGTTATCATTCCAGGTAGAGAAAATGTAACCGATGAAACTGCAGCACATGTACAAATACGTCACTAGCTTATTATTTATATTGCTGATGAGTGCATCGGTAATGGCACAAGATGAAAAAACTCCTATTATTCAAGATAATAATGTTAAAGATTCTATTAACCTTAATCAAAAAAAATATGGACTGCGTTTAGGAGTTGATCTTATTAGAGTTGTAAAACCCTTTGTTGATGATGACTTTGAAACAGGTTTTGAAATTAATGCTGATTATAGAATCAAGAAAAATTTATTTATTTCTGGAGAAATAGGTATTGATGAGCGCACTACAGAAACTGATTTTTTAAGTTCTACAGCTAGCGGAAGTTATATAAAAGCAGGAGTAGATATTAATTTATATGATAATTGGCCTGGTGCAGATAACCTCATTTACGCTGGGTTTAGAGCTGGATATAGCACCTTTGATCAAACTATAAATAGTTTTACAATTTTTAATACAGATCAAACTTTTACACCTGCAGAATCTACAGAGCCTATAGAGTTAAATGGTTTAGATGCCATCTGGGGAGAGGTTATTTTTGGTGCTAAAGCTGAAGTATTACCTAATCTTTATTTAGGGGTTAATGTCCAGTTTAAAATATTATTAACTGAAACTGAGCCTGATAATTTTGAAAATCTATACATTCCAGGGTATAACCGTACTTTTGATACTGGTGCCTTTGGGTTTGGATTTGGGTATAATATCTCATATTTAATTCCTTTTAAGAAGAAATAAAACTATAGATTACATTTCAAGAAGTTTTTAACATAAAAAGACAATACACGCTCTATCTAAAATATTTCTTTTAACTCATAAACAAATATTTTACTGTTTTTTTGCTTTTCTACTCCCAACATACATTTCGTATTTTAATAAGCGAGCTTCAAGTTTAGCATTAAACACTTTTATTTTTCGAGATGGTCGTAAGCCCACATAATTCAAGGCTTTCATATTTGAAGTTACAAGCCAAGTATGTGTCCCTGGATAACCATGTTTTAAAGTAGCACCTATATTTCCATAAAACTCTTCTACATTTAAACTATCTAATCGTTCTCCGTAAGGTGGATTAAATACCATATGTAAATGTGCATCACCTCCTTTTCGAGTTTTGAAAAAGTCTTCATGTTTTACTATGATAAACTCATTTAAATGTGCATTTTTAATATTCTCTATAGCTTTTGCTACTGCAGATGGAGACTTATCATATCCTGTAATTTTATGATGGAAATCTCTTGTTTTTTTAAGTAATGATTCTTCTATAGTTTCAAAAAGCTCTACATCCCAATCTTTCCAGCGTTCAAAAGCAAACTCTCTTCGCATTAAATTTGGAGGGATATTACAAGCTATCATTGCAGCCTCAATAAGTATCGTACCACTACCACACATGGGATCCATAAAATCACTTTGCCCATCCCAATTAGAGAGCATTATTAATCCAGCAGCTAACACTTCATTAATTGGTGCAATATTAGTTGCTGTTTTATAGCCTCGTTTGTGCAAAGACTCTCCAGAGCTGTCTAAAGACACCGTACACATTTGCCGGTCAATATGAATATTTATTTTTAAATCTGGAAAACGTAAATCTACATTAGGGCGTTCTCCTTGTTGATCTCTAAACCGATCAACAATAGCATCTTTAGTTTTTAAAGAAATATATTGTGAATGTGTAAATTTTTCTGAATGTACTGTAGCATCTACAGCTAATGAACCATTTTTCTCTAAATACTCTTCCCAAGGCATTTTATAGATTTGATCATACAAATCTTGTTCATTAGCAATTTTAAATGATTTTATTGGCTTCAATATTTTTATTGCTGTTCGCAATCCAAGGTTAGCCTTATACATAAACCCTTTATCACCAACAAAGCTAACACTACGGGTACCTACCTTAATATCTTGCGCACCAAGCTTACGTAACTCATCTTCTAAAAGTTCTTCAAAGCCAAATAAAGTTTTGGCAAGCATTTTGAAATTATTATTCATTATCAACGTCCAATAGATTACAAAAATAATTTATTTTTGCCGCAAATTAGATGTTTATTAATTTAATTAAATTAGGGGTAACTCATAAAACACATAATGACAGATACTACTGAAAATTGGTTCGCTTCATGGTTTGATACTCCATATTACCATATTTTATATAAAGAACGAAACGATGCCGAAGCAGAAGCGTTTATGGAAACGCTAACGAGCTATCTTAATATTTCTGATACTTGTGAAATCATGGATTTAGCCTGTGGCAAAGGGCGTCACTCCATTTATTTAAATAAAATTGGGTATAATGTTACTGGTGTAGATTTGTCACCACAAAGTATTGCGCATGCAAAACAGTTTGAAAATGAGCGTTTAAAATTTGCAGTGCATGATATGAGTCAACCTTTTGACAGAAAATTTAATGCTATTTTTAATTTGTTTACCAGTTTTGGATACTTTGAAAACGATGAAGATAACTTAAATACTATCAAAGCAATTAAAGGAAATTTAAAAGAAAATGGTGTAGGTGTTATCGATTTTATGAATATTGATTATGTCATTGCTAATTTAGTTCCTGAAAACTCTAAAACAGTTGATGGTATTACTTTTGATTTAAAACGCTATGTTGAAAACGGATATCTTATCAAAGATATTTCATTTACTGCAGGTGGTAAAGGTCATAACTACCAAGAACGTGTAAAAGTAATTACTATAGATGATTTCAATACACTTTTTGAGAAAGCTGGTGTTTCATTAATTGATGCATTTGGTGATTATAAACTCAATCCTTTTAATAGAGCAACTTCGCAACGCTTGGTATTAGTTTTTATGTAATTATGAACACGTATTTACTTCCTATATACGCTGTATTATTTGGTTACTTCATTGTAGGGATAACTAAAGATAGAACCATTAAAAACATCAAGTTTTTACTGGCGTTTAGTGGTGCTTTTTTATTATCGATTACTGTTTTTGAATTACTTCCCGAAGTCTATCAACATTTAGATACTAAAATAACAGGTTTATTAATTATGCTTGGGATTTTAGTACAAATTTGTTTAGAGTTTTTATCAAAAGGAGCTGAACATGGGCATTTACATATTCAGAAAAACAATCCTGTATTTCCTTGGTTACTCTTTATTAGTTTATGTGTACATTCATTTTTAGAAGGTTTTCCAATACATGAAGATAATGATATTGTATTTGGTATTATTGTGCATAAAATACCAATTGCGATCTTAATTATTACTTATTTATTAAAATCTGGATTCAAAACATTTCAAATTATTGGGTTTTTAGCCTTGTTTGCTATTATGACACCTTTAGGAACAATTCTGTCTCATAATATTTCTTTTTTAAGCGACTATTTAAATCATATTAATGCAATTGTTATTGGTATATTTTTACATGTTTCCACTACTATTTTATTTGAAAGTGGTGAAGGTCATAAATTCAATTTAATGAAAGTATTAATGATTAGTTTAGCTATTGCTAGTGCTTACTTTATGTAATATGTTTAGTAAAGAAGAATCCAGAATATTACGTGAAACATTTTGGACGAGTTTCGGGAAATCATTTCCCCATAAATGGATTTTATATAACACTAAAATAAAAGGCCTGTCTTTTAAATTTTATTTTGACACTAAGAAAGCTCTAGTTGCTTTAGATTTAGAAGACGATTTAGAAAACAGAATCAATCATTGGGAAAAACTACTAGCACTTAAGTCTATTTTGCTAGACGACTATTTACCAGAAGCCATCTATGAAGAAGACTATCTTTTAGAAAATGGTAAAGAAATTTCTAGAATTTATATTCCGCTTAACGAAAAAGTGTCGATTCACAACAAAAATAGTTGGCAAACAACAATGGTATTCTTTAATAATACTATGCTTCGTTTTGAGGTATTCTTTGAAGAATATAAAGATGTGATAAAAAACTAAACAATATACCAAGCAGTCATTAAAAAATGACATATAGCGCCTCCTAATACAAACAAATGCCAAATCACGTGATTATATGGTATTTTTTCAATAGCGTAAAATACAATTCCAACGGTATAAAACATACCTCCACCAAAGAGTAACCATACTCCATTATTTCCTAAAAACTCAGATGTGTTTGAATAATCAAAAACAATTAGCCACCCCATTACCAAATAT
>CAZECB010000042.1:0-9929 GCA_964510745.1 uncultured Flavobacteriaceae bacterium
GGTCAGTCAATGAAGACAATCTTAGTATCCTCCAGGCACTGCCGTAGTCCTTCATTTTCTTTACGAACAGATCGCGGCAGCTAGAAATAACTTCATCATATTGTTTTGATGTATTTTGCATAAAGTCAATTGAATTTTGCGTAAATTTCGCTTAAAATTTTTAATTGTTCAAAGTTTAGGGTTTAAAGTTTTAAAACTAAAAACAATAAGCTTCTAAAGTATTTTAAATGACTATAAACTGTAAAGGGCAACTCATAGATTTATCTACTCCAAAAGTGATGGGTATATTAAATGTTACTCCAGATTCATTCTACGATGGGAATAAATTCAAAGGTGAGAAATCTATCATTTTGCAAGTTAAAAAAATGCTAAGCGAAGGTGCTACGTTCATTGATATTGGTGCTTATAGTTCCCGACCTGGAGCTGATCATGTTAGTGAAACTGAAGAATTACAACGTATACTTCCTATAGTTAATTTATTACTGGAGCATTTTCCTGATATTTTACTTTCTATAGACACTTTTAGAAGTGATGTTGCTAAACAATGCATTGAAAATGGGGCAGCACTTATCAACGATATTTCTGGAGGACAATTAGATAGCCAAATGATGCCAACTATTGGAAAGTTAAGTGTGCCTTATATTATGATGCATATGAAAGGAACACCTCAAAATATGCAACAAAACACTGATTATAAAGATTTGATTAAAGAGGTGCTTTTTTATTTTTCTGAGCGTATTAATAATGCAAGAGCTCATAAAATTAATGACCTTATTATAGACCCTGGTTTTGGGTTTTCAAAAACTTTAGAGCAGAATTACGAACTATTAAACCATTTAAACTCCTTAAAAATGATAGATTCACCTATTTTAGCAGGTGTTTCCAGAAAATCTATGGTTCACAAACTACTAAACACATCTCCTCAAGAAGCACTTAATGGCACTAGCAGTTTAAACACAATTGCTTTATTAAAAGGTGCTTCTATATTAAGAGTTCATGATGTAAAAGAAGCCATAGAATGTATTACAATTACTAACCAATTATCATTTTAGCTATAATTAGTTATATTTATTGAAATTTAGAAAACCGCCTCTATTTGGAAATTTTTGATGACTTATTAAAATTCACATTAATCGATATAATCGATGTGATACTCGTCGCATTTTTATTGTATTATGTTTACAAATTAGTAAAAGGTACCGTTGCTATAAATATTTTTATAGGTATCGTGATCATCTACCTTGTTTTTTTACTAACTGAAGCACTACAAATGAAGCTTTTAAGTAAAATTTTAGGTGGATTTATGAGCGTTGGATTAATTGCTTTAATTGTTGTATTTCAACAAGAAATACGAAAGTTTTTATTGATGATAGGTTCTACAAACTTTGGTAAAAAAGGAAATTTTTTAAAACGTATTAATTTCTTAAAAACCGAAACTACTAATACTACAAATGTTGAAGATATTATTTTGGCATGTACAAAAATGGGGAGCTCTAAAACAGGGGCTTTAATTGTTTTAGAACGTAATAATAATCTTGATTTTTTAGTAAATACCGGAGATGAAATGAATATTACCGTAACTAAGCCCATCTTAGAAAGCATTTTTTTTAAAAATAGCCCTTTGCATGATGGTGCAGTAATTATTGCAGATAACATTATAAAAGCAACACGTGTTATACTTCCTATAAATAATGAAAAAAATATCCCTTCACGATTTGGGTTACGCCATCGAGCAGCAATTGGAGTTACTGAAAAAACAGATGCTATTGCTTTGGTAGTTTCTGAAGAAACTGGCCAGCTCTCATATATTATTAATGGAAAATTTGTAATGTATAAAAATACTGAAGAATTGATACAATTGGTTACTGAAAAATTAGTGTAATGAATTGTAAAAACTGTAATACTTCATTATCAGTAAATACAATAAGCTACTGCTTAAATTGTGGTGCTCGTATTATTAGAAATAGATTAACCTTTAAAGGGTTGTTAAAGCAAGCAGGCGAAGAATTTTTTAATTTAGATAATAGGCTTTTAAAAACTTTTAGTCACCTCATTACTAAGCCACAAGAAGTTATTAATGGTTATATAAAAGGGACACGCAAAAAATATGTTAACCCAATTAGTTTTGTTGCTATTTCTATTGCACTTTCTGGGATTCAATTTTTCATTATTAATTCTTTCTTTAATAATTTTATTGAAAATACTAATACTCAAACTACACAGAATATAAATTCCGATGTAACAAATCAGCTAATAAAAGAATGGATGGCTTTTATTGGAGATTATGCAGGAATTATAGCTTTTATGACTATTCCTTTAATGGCACTTATTTCATATTTTGTTTTTTACAATATCAAAAAATATAATTTTGTAGAACACAATGTTATTTACCTATATACCTATGCTGTAATTAGCGTTCTAGGGGTATTACTTACTGTTATATTTTTCTTTTTCAGAAATGTAATAGATAATTGGTTAAGCTTAGTGAGTATTATATCTATGCCTGTAATGATTTTATACAACTTTTATATTTTAAAAAAACTACATAATATTGGATTCTTACGAATGATATGGAAAACGATATGGTTTTTAATTGTGGGATTCATAATTTACATCTTAGTCATTATTGTTTTTAGTCTATTATTTTTTGTATACTTAAAATTAGGCGGAGAAATGCCTGATTTTTTACAACAAGTTTTTGATGCAGGAGTTGTTGCTGGACAAGCATAGTTTATATACCACAGTTTCTAACAAATTAAGCCACTTCTTCCTTTAAGAACTGTACTTCATATAAGTTTTTATAATATCCATTTTCAATTTCAAGAAGTTCATCATGAGTACCCTGCTCAACTATTTTTCCAGCATCCATAACAATAATACGGTTTGCTTTTTTAATGGTAGCCAAACGATGCGCTATTACAATAGACGTTCTTCCTTTAGTAATTTTATCTGTAGCGTCTTGAATAAGTTGTTCCGAATACGAATCTATAGAAGATGTTGCTTCATCTAAAATCAAAATACTTGGGTTGGTTACATAAGCACGTAAAAACGAGATTAACTGACGTTGACCAGAAGACAACATCACGCCCCTTTCTTTCACATTATAGTGATAACCATTTGGTAAACTTGAAATAAACTCATGGAGTCCTATTTGTTTTGCTGCAACAATAACCTCTTCTTCAGAAATATCTGGGTTATTTAATGTAATATTATTTAAAATAGTATCTGCAAACAAAAACACATCTTGAAGTACTACCGCTATTTGCTGCCTTAATGAGCGTAATGTTACACTATTAATATTAATATCATCTATTAAAATAGAACCAGAGTTAATATCATAAAAGCGATTTAATAAATTTATAATTGTAGATTTCCCTGCCCCAGTTGAGCCAACAATTGCAACAGTAGACCCGGCTTTTACATTAAAAGAAATATTCTTCAAAACGTCTTCATTTTCAACATAGGAAAAACGTACATTCTCAAATGAAATCTCCCCTTTAAAATGTGATGCAGCGGTTTTACCTGTGTCTTCAATATTAGCTGTAGTATCTAAAACTTTAAATACTCGATCCGCAGCCACCATACCCATAATTAAAGTATTAAACTTATTTGCTATTTGATGCAGCGGTCTAAATATCATAGGCGTAAACATAACAAAAGCAGTTAAACTCCCTAAAGTAGTTATTGTGTTATTTAAAATGGCATCATAACCTCCATACCAAACCACTAACCCCAAAGCAATAGAAGATAACAACTCTGCTATTGGGAAAAATACAGAGTTATACCAAACCGTTTTTAACCATCCTTTTTTATGACGCTCATTAATAGCTTTAAAATTTTCATACTCAATATTTTCTCTAGTAAATAATTGAAGTATTTTCATTCCTGTAATACGCTCTTGTACAAAAGAATTTAAATTAGACACCTCTGTACGTACCTCTTCAAAGGCTTTTTTCATAAAACGCTGAAAAATTTTAGTAGCGATAATAACTAATGGAAGTGTTAAAAATACAATAATACTCAAACGCCAATTCATATATATCATGGCAACTCCTACAACAGTCATTTTTAGTAAATCACTAAAAATCATAAACAATCCTTGTCCAAATATATCTGCAATACGTTCCATATCTGAAACTGATCTGGTAATTAAAACACCTACTGAAGAGTTATCATAATATTTCATTTTAAACCCTAAAATATGTTTAAACAACTTTATTCTAACATCTTTAACCACAGTTTGACCTAACCAACTTGCATAATATATAAAGAGTAAATTACATGTCACTTCTAAGATTAAAAGTGAGAGTATTATAAGTATATAAAACAAAAAACCTTCTGATACTTGATCTTCTATATTATTATCTATAGCTATTTTAAGCACATAAGGTCTTGCTGCTCCAAAAACAGAAAGTCCAACTACTGTAAAAAAGGCAACATAAAAAATAAACTGATAAGGCTTAATAAACTTAAATAGGCGTTTAAAAAGTACAACATCAAAAGCTTTCTCTTTTTTATTACTCATTAATTAATCATTATAGTTTTAGGATATTCAATTTCAGACAAATATAAGGCATAGCCTGGTACTGAAGCACCTGATTTAGACCTATTTTTAGATTTTATAATTGTATGTAATTCTTCAACTTCTAGCTTTCCTAATCCAATATTAATAAAAGTACCAACAATTGCTCTCACCATGTTTCGCAAAAACCGATTAGCTTTAATGGTAAAAATCAACTCATTATTATCTCGCGTCCATTCTGCTTTCATAATAGTACAATCATATGTTTTCACATCTGTATTACTTCTTGAAAAACACTGAAAATCTTCATATTCAAATAGCAATTTAGCAGCTTCATTCATCTTTACAATATCTAAATCAGGTCTAAAATAATATGCATTCTCATAAGAAAACACATTTTTCTTATTCGTAATTCTATATTTATATTGCCTACTTAATGCATCAAAACGTGCATGTGCTTCATTGTGAACTAAAAATATATTATCAATGCTTATATCTTTTGGTAGTAATCTATTTAATTTAAATACTGTAGTATTAATTTCAAAAACAATACCTGTATCAAAATGAGCAAACATTTGTAATGCATGCACACCTTTATCTGTACGTCCAGCACCATAAACATTAACTTTTTCTTTAAGAAGAATTGATAATGACTCCTCTAAAATTTCTTGTACTGTGGTTGCATTAGGTTGATTCTGCCAACCGTGATATGCTTTTCCATTATAGGAAAATTCAATGAAATATCTCACTGTATTTTGATACTTTTGCTAGTTAGCAGCAAAGATAATTGTTTTTCTTCCTAAAGAAATCCTAATAACTAATAAAAGATTTCCGTAAATACGGAAAGTGATTATGACAAAAATTCTTCTACTTTCAGACACTCATAGTTATATTGACTCTGATATTTTAAAATATGTTAAGCAAGCCGACGAAGTTTGGCATGCAGGAGATATTGGAGATGTAATCGTTACAGATCAAATTAAAGCTTTAAAACCGTTGAGAGCAGTTTATGGTAATATTGATAATAAAGAAATACGCTCAGAATTTCCTGAGCATAATCAATTTATTTGTGAAGGTGTTTCTGTTTGGATTACACACATAGGTGGTTATCCAAACAGATATGATATGAGAATAAGAGAAATGATTAAACAAAACCCACCAGATTTATTTATTTGTGGTCATTCTCATATTTTAAAAGTCATGCGAGACAAAAAATTAAATTTATTACATATGAACCCTGGAGCAGTTGGAAAGCATGGGTTTCATAAAGTAAGAACCATGCTTCGTTTTGAAATTAACAAATCTGATATTGAAAATTTAGAAGTCATAGAGTTCAAAAGAACTTCATCTTAAATATCTGCATTTCAAAGTATTTATATTAAAAACTTAAGTTTTAGGAATACCTTTGGGGTATGAAAAAATCCCTCATACTTCTTCTAATTCTATTTTCGCTTTTATTCTCGAAAATTAATGCTCAAGTTGTACTACATGCAAATGAAAGTGACAAGTTTAACTTAGAACAAAAAATAGAAAACAATTTTTTGGTTTTAAATGCAGAAAAAAAAATCACCAAAGTGGTTTTATTTAATAGAAAAAGTGAAGAGACTATTACTCATACTAATAATAAGAAAAATATAAGTATAGATTTAAATAATTATGGAGTATCTCCATATACTGTTATGGTGCATACTAGCGGAGGAGATATTGTACTATTAGGTATAAATATTATTAAAATGAAATATGTAGAACGTCCTTCTATTGCTCCTATTATAAAAGAAGAAGAAATTAGCAAACCAAAAGTTATTGCGCATTGGGTGATTAAAGAAACTAGTAAAAACCTAGGGAGTTCTTTTTCTGCACGTTACGTCCATAAAAAAAGTAAGCTTGATATCATCATTGAAAAAAACAAGTTTGACAATAAAACTATTCAAGGAAAAAGTAATGGTCTTACTGTATACGAAGTTTATGACCTAAGTACATTTTCATATAGCTTAAGAAAAGAGTTATTAAAAAACAAACCTAATGAAATTCTTAATATAAATGATTCAGAACTAAAAGCATTTAATTCTCAACCTATATATAACTCTAGGTTTTAAGCATAAAAAAACCCAAGATCTTCACCTTGGGCTAACGCACTAATACTACTATGATAGTTTTATCTCAATCGATCTACTGATTTTACAAGGTCTTCATCCTTTTTAATAGCTCTATTAGCTAGAACCAAAAATACGATAGAAAATACAGGTAGAAGCACCCCAACACCATTCTCAGAAACATCAGTTTCTCCTGGTGTATTTAGTAATCTAATTACAAATAATACTAGTAAAGTAAAGTTTAATATGATGTTAAGTCGTCCCAAAACAAATTGTAACTTCCTATTTTTAAACATAACTATTGAAATCAAAGCTAAAGTTCCTGAACCTAAAAACAATACTAAATATAATATATCATCTTTAGCAAAGAAAGGCACTTCATTAATTGTCCATAAATAAAATAGGGAACTTAGGCCTATAGATATGATAGCACAAATTAATAAATATATAGTTTGAATTCTTTGAAGCATTTTTTAATCTTAAAAGCACAAAAATAATAGTTTCTTTTTTAAAACATATATTATTTTTTAAAAATAAAGTTATATATTAGCCACATATTATAATAGCAGTTCAATGCTATTGTTAGAATTAATCTTCTTAATTAATCGCAACTCAAAATCACTTTTTTACTTTCTTAATAAAAGTATTAAAAAACCAATATTGTCTTATACAACATAATAAATATATAACTTCATAATGTTTGAAATTTCACAATTAAAAGAGATGAAGCTTCCTGAACTTCAGGATATTGCTAAAAAATTAAATGTTTCAAAATATCGATCTCTAAAAAAACTAGATCTAGTATATCAAATACTAGACTATCAAGCTGCTAACCCTTCTGTTGTTAAAGCTGAATCAGCACCAACTACAGTTGCAAAACCTACACCTGCAGCAAAGACTCCAGCTCAGGCTCTTAAACCAAAAAGAGAGCGAATTCAAAAGCAAAAACCTACAAATACACCAAAGCAAAAGGCTATTGAATTTAAAAAAGAAGCGCCTAAAAAAGAAAATGAAAGTGTAAACGAAACTAAAGTTGAAACGCCTCAAACTAAAGAAGCGCCTCAACAGACTAATAAAGACCAAAAGGCACAACCACAACAAGGGCAGCAAAAAAAGAATCCAAATCAGAATCGTCAACAACAACAAAAAGATTCTAAACCGCAACATAATAAAAATCAAAAACAAGAAAAGAACTTCAATAACCATAACAATAATGGTAATGGTTCTAGCACTGGTAATAAGGATAACAGAAATCGTTACCGCGATCCAGACTTTGAATTTGACGCCATTATTGAAAGTGAAGGTGTTTTAGATATTATGCAAGATGGATATGGTTTTTTACGTTCATCAGATTATAATTATTTATCCTCACCAGATGACATCTATGTATCTCAATCACAAATTCGTTTATTTGGATTAAAAACAGGAGATACTGTTTTAGGTCATGTTAGACCACCAAAAGAAGGTGAAAAATATTTTCCGTTAATAAAAGTGGTATCTATTAATGGTCAAGACCCTAAAGTAGTGAGAGATCGTGTCTCTTTTGAACACCTGACACCATTATTTCCTCAAGAGAAATTCAACTTAGCTGAAAAGCAAAGTACTATTTCTACCAGAATAATGGATTTGTTCTCTCCTATAGGAAAAGGACAACGTGGTATGATTGTATCACAACCAAAAACTGGAAAAACAATGTTGTTAAAGGATGTTGCCAATGCCATTGCAGCTAATCATCCTGAAGTGTATCAAATGATATTATTAATTGATGAACGTCCTGAAGAGGTTACAGACATGCAACGTAATGTTCGTGGTGAAGTGATTGCTTCTACTTTTGATAAAGAAGCGCATGAACATGTAAAAATTGCGAATATCGTACTAGAAAAAGCAAAACGTTTGGTAGAATGTGGTCACGATGTGGTTATTTTATTAGATTCAATTACTCGTTTAGCTAGAGCATATAATACGGTTCAACCAGCATCTGGAAAAATTCTTTCTGGTGGTGTTGATGCGAACGCACTTCACAAACCAAAACGTTTCTTTGGTGCTGCTAGAAATATAGAAAATGGAGGATCGCTTTCTATTATCGCTACTGCATTAACAGAAACTGGATCTAAAATGGACGAAGTGATTTTTGAAGAGTTTAAAGGAACTGGTAATATGGAGTTACAATTAGATCGTAAAATATCTAACCGTAGAATATTCCCTGCTATTGATTTAACATCATCAAGCACACGTAGAGATGATATTTTACTAGATGAGAATACAATTCAACGTATGTGGGTAATGCGTAAGTATCTTGCAGATATGAATCCTGTTGAAGCGATGGAATTTATTAATGACCGTTTTAAACAGACTAAAAATAATGAAGAATTTTTAATCTCAATGAACAGTTAGTTTTTTGAGCTAAATTCAAAATTAAAACCCTTCAAAGTAAAATACTTTGGAGGGTTTTTTAATTTATCATTTTTTTGATAAGTATAATTTGCCCAAGGTGATAATAAGCATGTTCAATCATCACATCTATATTACGATGGTAATTTCCATAAGTTTTATCTACAAAATATTGATTTAATTTTTCATCAGACATCTTATAAACTAATTCTATAAATTTTTCAGAATCTATACAAAATTTATTTCTGAGAGTTTCCCAATCTTTATTTGAAGTTATAGGAGGAGCATCAAAACTAAATTTATCTTTAATATCTAAAGTCCCTCCGTTAAATACTTTTAATACCCCACCTATATAATAATGAATATGAAATGTAAGATCAGCTATTGAATTTAGGTTATCAATTTTCTTAGTAACTATCTTCCAATCTATATCAAAAATCTGCTCTTTAAAATTAGTACTAGTCACCCATTTTCCTTTTAAAAAACTTCTTCTAATCGGTCAACTAATAGTTTTGATCGTTTCATTGTTTATTGAAGTTTGTTTTAATCAAAAATAAACAATGTAGAAACAAAAAAAGCTTCTCATTAAATGAGAAGCTTTGATATTTTAGTTGACGTCTTTAATTTATAAAGAGGTAACAAATTTTGATAAACCAGATTTTAAGTTAGCTGCTTTATTAGAATGTATAATATTCTTCTTGGCTAATCTATCAATCATAGATACAACAGATGGAAATGCTTTTTCAGCTTCTTTCTTATCTGTAAGCTCACGTAATCTTTTAATTGCATTACGTGTTGTTTTATGCTGATACTTGTTTCTTAAACGTTTAGCTTCGTTACTTCTAATTCTTTTTAATGCTGACTTATGATTTGCCATTTGTTCTTTTAATTATATATTAATATACTTGTAGCCCGTAGGGGAA
>CAZECB010000043.1:0-3750 GCA_964510745.1 uncultured Flavobacteriaceae bacterium
TAAAAAGCATTACTTCTAATCTTTTTGCAAATGTAACAAAGTACTTAGATAATTTCTAACTGAATAATAAAGTAAATCATTAATAGATTACAACTATATATTAGATTGTATATTATCTAACAATGGAAAAATTAATTTTAATATAAAAAAAGTAATAGTTAAGGTGTTAAGAGTTTTTTACTTTAACAAAAGTAGAAATTCACTTTCACTTAAAATTGAAATATTTAACTCAGTTGCTTTTACCCTTTTACTTGGTCCCATATTTTCTCCTGCAACTAAAAAACTTGTTTTTGATGAGATAGAGCTGGAAACTTTACCTCCATTATCTTCTATAATTTTTTTTAATTCGCTACGAGATACGTTTTGAAAAACACCAGAAACAACAATAACTTGACCATTTAATTTATTAGTTTGATTTTCTAATTTATCAGCAGAAATTTCCAATTGTATATTATGTTGTCTCAATTTATCAATATTAAATACATTATTTTTTTCTTTAAAAAACTCTACTACACTTTCAGCTATTTTAATTCCTATTTCATCTACATTAATCAATTCCTCTAAATTAGACAAATGAATTGCTTCAATGGATTTATAATGTTTTGCTAGTTTTTTTGCAACAGTTTCACCTACAAACCTAATCCCTAAAGCAAATAAAACACGCTCAAAAGGAATTTGCTTGGAAGCCTCTATTCCATTTATTAAATTTTCTGCAGATTTCTCTGCCATACGCTCAAGCGGTATAATTTGTTCTTTGGTCAATTCATATAGGTCTGAGTAATTACTAATTAACCCTTCATTTACTAATAAAGCTACAGTTTCTCCACCTAACCCGTCTATATCCATTGCTTTCCTAGATATAAAATGTTGGATCCGACCTATGATTTGAGGGTTACAGCCATTATAATTAGGGCAATAATGTTGTGCTTCTCCTTCTTTTCTTATAAGTTGTGTGTCACATTCTGGGCATTCAGTTAAATATTGTGTAGCTTCAGATTTTGAAGACCGCTGCTTTAAATCTACTTTAATAATCTTAGGAATAATCTCTCCTCCTTTTTCAACAAAAACGGTATCTCCTACTCTAATATCTAATTTTTCAATTTGATCTGCATTATGCAAGGATGCACGTTTTACAATAGTTCCTGCTAATTCCACTGGAATTAAATTTGCTACAGGTGTTATAGCTCCTGTTCTCCCTACCTGATAAGATATAGTATTGAGTACAGTAGACACTCGTTCTGCTTTAAATTTATATGCCATTGCCCAACGTGGTGCTTTCGCAGTATACCCTAATTCATCTTGCTGCTGTAAATCGTTAACTTTTATAACCACACCATCTGTTTCATAAGGCAAACTATGCCGTTGTACATCCCAATAATTCACAAATTCAATAACACTATCAATAGAATTCACCAACTTTGATACACTTGGAACTTTAAACCCCCAATCTCTAGCTTTTTTTAAATTATCAAATTGTGATGTTATCTCTAAACGTTCTCCTTTGATATTATATAACAAACACTCTAACGGACGTTTAGCAACCTCAGCACTATCTTGTAATTTTAAACTTCCTGAAGCAGTATTTCTAGGGTTTCTATAAGGTTCTTCACCTAAAGCAAGGCGTTCTTCATTCATTTTATGAAATCCTTTAAAAGGTAATACAATTTCTCCTCGTATATCAAACAATTCAGGATAATCCCCTTTTAACTGTAATGGTACAGATTTTATAGTTTTTATATTTGCAGTTACATCATCACCTTGAAAACCATCTCCTCGTGTCACTGCTTGTTTTAACTTGCCATTTTCATAGGTTAAACTTATTGAAGCACCATCATATTTTAATTCACATATATATTGTATATCTCCATCTACTAATTTTTTAATACGTTTTTCCCAATCTAATAAATCATCTTTAGAGTATGAATTATCTAGAGAATACATACGTTGTGTATGCACTATAGTCTTAAAATTTTTAGTGACTTCACCTCCTACTCTTAATGTTGGGGAACTGGCGTCATAAAACTCAGGATTTTTTTCTTCTAATACCTGTAATTCTTTAAGTTTTATATCAAAATCAAAATCACTTATTACTGGATTATCTAATACATAATAATTATAATTATGCTGTCTTAATTCGTCTCTAAGAATATTTATTTGTGCTTCAATAGTCATTTAGTATATGAAGAAATTTATATTATATTTAAAGCATCTAATATAATAAAATGCAATTCAAGAATATAAGTGTCTTTTTAGTTTTTATCAGTTTTTTATTAAGTTGCAATTCTCCTGAAAATGATTCTATTTCTCCTCAAATTATCCCTAAACCTTCACATGAAATACTACAAAAAGGGTATTTCACACTAAACAATTCTGTTGGGTTAATTTATGATTCAGAATTTAAAATAGCAGCAGAGTTTTTAAAAACATTTATAGAAAATGGAAGTGATATTAAATTAAAAAGTAAAAAAACATCTCATTATATTTCATTTATAAGAGATGAAAGCATTACCAATTCTGAAGGGTATGAACTCAATATTTCTAATACAAGCATAATTGTTAAGTCTAATAATGCTAAAGGTGCATTTTATGCTGTACAAAGTTTACGTCAATTACTTCCTGCATCTTTTGAAAATAGAAGTTATAAAAAGCAATCTGTTGATATTAAATCATTAAACATTAAAGATGAACCTAAATTCAAATATCGAGGAATGCATCTAGATGTTGGTAGGCATTTCTTTTCTGTTGATTTTATAAAAAAATATATTAATGCCTTAGCGCTTCTAAAAATAAACACTTTTCATTGGCATCTTACTGAAGATCAAGGATGGCGAATTGAAATAAAAAAATATCCAAAATTAAATAAGATCGCAGCTTATAGGGATGAGACTTTAATAGGTCATTATAATGATCAACCACATCAGTTTGACGGAAAGCGTTATGGTGGTTATTACACACAAGAAGAAATAAAAACTGTTGTCGCTTATGCAGAAAAGAGAAATGTAACTATTATTCCAGAAATAGAATTACCTGGGCATTCACAAGCTGCTATTGCTGCATATCCAGAATTAGGATGTACAGGAAAACAAGTTAATGTTGCTACAAAATGGGGTGTTTTTGAAGAGTTATATTGCCCTAAAGAGAGTACTTTTAAATTTTTAGAAAATGTACTTGATGAAGTTATAGCTCTTTTTCCTAGCAAATATATACATATTGGTGGTGATGAAGCACCTAAAACACAATGGGAAAATTGCGCTTTTTGTCAAGAACTTATCAAAAAAGAAGACTTAAAAGATGAACACGGACTTCAAAGCTATTTTATAGCACGAATAGAACGCTATATAAATAATAAAGGCAAACAAATTATTGGTTGGGATGAAATATTAGAAGGTGGTTTAGCTCCTAATGCTACTGTAATGTCATGGCGTGGCATTGATGGAGCAGTTGAAGCCGCAAAAGCACACCATGATGTTATTTTAACTCCTACTTCTCATACTTATTTTGATTATTATCAATCTGATAATGATGACGAACCATTAGCCATTGGTGGATTTTTATCTTTAGAAAAAGTTTACAATTTCAATCCTATTCCTGATGAATTAACTTCTGAAGAAGCAAAGTATGTATTAGGCGCCCAAGGAAATGTGTGGACAGAATATATGTCCACACAAGAACATGTGGAATATATGGCGTTCCCACGTGTACTAGCGTTAAGTGAAGTAGTTTGGTCTCAAAATAATAATAAAGATTATT
>CAZECB010000043.1:3760-9792 GCA_964510745.1 uncultured Flavobacteriaceae bacterium
GGCTGAAACTTTATGACAGCACTTAAAGGTGCTAAATAATAATAAAGATTATTTGAACTTTGCCAGTCGGGTTGAAAATTTCAATACACGTTTAGATGCGCTACAAATTAATTATGCAAATCATTTATATGAAATTAATGGCGAATTGTTAAATACTAGTAATAAGCTTTCCTATCAACTTAAAACTATTTTAGAAGGAAAAACAATTAGATACACAACAGATGATTCAAAACCTACATTGAATTCTAAAATATATACCGAGACAATCCTTATAGACAAAAACACAATCATAAATGCTGCCGTTTTTAATACTGAAATGCAGATAGGGCGCTTATTTACAGAACACATAAATTATCATAAAGCAGTTGGGAAAGAAGTGACATTAAGCATTCAACCCAATGCTGCCTATAATACCGGTGGCAAAAAAGCCTTAATTAATGGTATTAATGGAAATAGTAAACGCTATGGTGATAAAGAATGGTTAGGTTTTTGGGGAGATGATCTAGAGATTATTATTGATTTAGGCAAAGAAATAGATGTTAGTTCAATTAAAACTCGTTTTTATAATGCGAATGGACAGTGGATTTATGCTCCTAAACACGTAGAAATCAATTTTGACGATTCAAAAACTATGAGTTTTAATGTATTTTCATCTGAAGAAAATGTGATTTCAAATTTTACAGCTGAATTTAAAACAATTAAAACCAGGCATATAAAATTAAAAATCCCTAATTATGGTATAATTCCAAAAGGGTTACAAGGTGCAGATAATCCTGCTTGGACTTTTATTGATGAAATTATTGTAAATTAGAAACATGATATTAGAAATTTGCGCAAACTCATATCAATCTGCAATTAATGCTGAAAAAGCAGGGGCACATCGCATTGAATTATGTTCAGAATTAGCTTTAGGAGGGCTAACTCCTTCTTACGGACTATTAAAACAAGTTATTAAAAATATTACTATTCCTGCTGTAGTGTTAATACGACCTCGTAGCGGCAACTTCACATATTCTGATGTAGAGTTTGAAATTATGAAAGAGAATATTAAGCTTTGTAAAAATTTAGGCTACGCCGGAATTGTCTCAGGAATTTTGAACCCTGATAACACTATAGATATTGAAAAAACAAAAGAACTCATTCAATTATCAAAACCACTTCCTTTTATATTTCATCGTGCGTTTGATTGGACGCCCAAACCATTTAAAGCACTACAACAACTCATTGATCTAGATGTTGAACGCATATTAACTTCAGGACAAACAAATTCAGCTAGAGAAGGGATTGGGGTTTTAAAAGATTTGAATAAAGAAGCTGGTTCCAGAGTTACTATTATGCCTGGAGGTGGCATAAATTCTGAAAATATATTAGTTTTTAAAATTACTGGGTTTAATGAGGTACATTGCTCAGCTACACGCATTAAATATGTGAATGAATCTCCTAAAGTACTTATGAATAGTAATCGTTTTTTTGATGAAACAGTAGAAGTTACATCAGATATAAAAAAAATAAGCTCTATACTAAAACGAATCGAAAATTAAGTCAGATTACTTTTCAACCATTTTGGTACAACATGTGGCTTAAAATTTTTCATTTTTTCAATAAGGCGTTCCACATTATCATCTATAAGTAAAAGTTCAAGGTTTTCTATTTTTAAAAACCCTTTAACCACCATATGCTCTAACATTTTAATTAAATCATTATAAAACCCATTACTGTTTAATAAACCTATAGGCTTTTGATGTAATCCTAATTGTGACCAGGTAATAATTTCAAATAATTCTTCAAACGTGCCAAAACCACCCGGAAGTGTTATAAAACCACCAGATAACTCATGCATTTTCATTTTACGCTCATGCATATTTTCAGTAGTTATTAATTTGTATAACCCTAAATGCACTACTTCTTTTAATTTTAAAAACTCAGGGATAACACCAATTACTTTTCCATGTTGAGAGAGTGCAGCTTCAGCAACAATACCCATGACCCCTATTTTTGCCGCACCGTACACTAAAGCGATATTTTTTTTAGCCAATGTTTCTCCTAACAGTTTTGCATCAGAGATAATTTGAGTATCATTCCCTTCACTACTACCACAAAATACTGTAATTGATTTTAACTCCTTCATAACTTCAACGCTTTTATCATTCTATCTTTTCCAAAAAAATCTTGTTTTAATTCAATATTTGAGAATCCTTCAACTTTTAATAATGCAATCATATCTTCTCCTAAGTATTCATTAATTTCAAAATACAAGGCACCTCCTAAATTTAATGATTTTTTAGCAAATTGGCTAATTGCTTTATAAAATATTAATGGATTATCGTCATCAACAAACAACGCCAAATGTGGTTCATTATCTAAAACATTAGGTTTTATTTGTTGTTTCTCTAGATCGCGCACATAAGGTGGGTTAGATACAATAACATCTAAATTACTAGGTAACTTAGTTGATTTGTAAAGAATATTAGCTTCAATACACTTTAAAGTTACATCATTAATTTCTGCATTATTTTGCGTGACTTTCAAAGCTTCAGGGCTAACATCTAAAGCCATAACAGATTTATTATTTAAACTTTTACTTAATGAAATAGCAATGCAACCACTACCTGTACCAACATCTAATATTTTCTTCTCTCTACCATCACATTTAAAATCATTTACAATCCATTGAACCAACTCTTCTGTTTCTGGTCTAGGAATTAATGTATGCTTATTCACATGAAACGGTAAACCATAAAATTCTGTTTCACCTGTAATATATTGTATAGGCTCATATTTAAGTAATCTAGCTATTGAGTTTTCAAAATTAAGTTGCTCAGGCTCAACAACTATTCGATTTGGGTTTAAATTTAAATCAATGCGTTTCAACTTTAAAAAATGCTCGCATAATATATAAAAAAATGATTGTGATTCTTCTTCAGGATATAATCTTGAAAGTGATTCTAAACAATTCGTCTTAAGCGTTTTTAATAGCATTTAATTTCGTTATAATATCTTATTTTTACAATCGTGAAGATACATGAAAAATACATAAAACGTTGTATTGAAATTGCCGAAAACGGATTAGGAAACACAGCACCTAATCCAATGGTAGGTAGTGTTATTGTACACCAAAATAAAATTATAGGAGAAGGCTATACAAGTCCATATGGCGGTGCACACGCAGAAGTAAATGCCATACAATCTGTCACTGATACATCTTTACTTTCTGAAGCTACTTTGTATGTCACTTTAGAACCCTGCTCTCATTTTGGAAAAACACCTCCTTGTAGTGATTTAATTATTAAATACAATATTCCTAATATAATTATTGGCACTACTGACACCCATTCTAAAGTATCTGGGCAAGGCATTAAAAAGTTAAAAGATAGTGGCTGCAATGTCACTGTTGGTATTTTAGAAAATGAATGTAAAAAACATCACAAACGTTTTTTCACATTTCATAATAAAAAACGTCCTTATATTATTTTAAAATGGGCAGAAACTAGTGATGGCTTTATAGCTCCAAAACACAAAGACAAACAACAACCTGTTTGGATTACCAATAAAGTGTCAAGGCAATTGGTTCATAAATGGCGGAGCGAAGAACAAGCTATTTTAGTAGGTACAAATACAGTTTCACAAGACAACCCTAGTTTAACTACTAGAGATTGGAAAGGTAAAAACCCTATTAAGGTAGTGATTGATAAGGATAATAAATTATCAAAAGCATTTGAGGTTTTTAATGATAAAGCAAAAACAATTGTGATATCTAAAAACGACATAAACTTCAAGACTAATATAGCTATGCAAATTTGCAACATTTTACATAAAAAGGATATCAATTCTATTATTATTGAAGGAGGAGCAAAAACTTTGCAAACTTTTATTGATGAAAATCTTTGGGATGAAGCAAGAGTATTTACTGGAGTTTCAATATTTAAAAATGGAACTAAAGCACCTATATTAGAAGGGGAATTGATTTTTAAAAAGCATATAGGTAATGATACTCTTAAAACATATATCAATAATTAATTTAAAAGAGTTCTATTTTTGAGAAAAGTAAATATGGCAATTACTACTATTATTTTTGATTTTGGCGATGTATTTATCAATCTTGATAAAACGGCAACAACTAAAGAAATAATTGATAATTTTAGAGAGTTTGAATTGACGGAAGAGCTAAATCAAATCAATGCATCTTATGAAAAAGGACAATTAACATCCAATGAATTTATTTTGTTTTACGCTGATCTCTTTAAAACTAATAACCTCGATATTTTAATTAAGTCTTGGAATGCTATTATTTTAGATTTTCCAGAATATCGATTGAAATTTATTGAAACTTTAGCAAAATCCAAAAAGTACAAACTCATCCTATTAAGTAATACTAATGCATTGCACATTGAGAAAGTAATTGAAAATATGTCCTTAGAAAGATACAAGCGTTTTAAACGTTGTTTTGATGCATTTTATTTATCTCATGAAATTCATTTCAGAAAACCTAATCTAGACATTTATGAGTTTGTTTTGACTAAAAACAAGCTTAATGCTAACGAGGTTTTATTTATAGATGATACCAAAGAAAATACAGAAATGGCTTCTCAAATAGGAATTCATACATGGGCATTAAATCCTGTAACTGATGATGTCATTAATTTATTTACCAATAAAAAAGAGTTGTTTTGATATACCTTTTACTAAGTGTTGCTTCCTCCACTCTACTTTTTGTTATTTTCAAGTTATTTAAAAAATATAAAATCAATACACTTCAAGCTATTGTAGTAAACTACATTACTGCTTGCGCTACTGGAGTTTTAAATTATAATTCACCTGTAAATATTAATTATATTATAAATTCTGATTGGTTTTACGGCGCTTTAATTCTAGGGTTTTTATTCATTTCTGTATTTAACTTAATGGCACTTACTGCACAACATAATGGATTATCAGTTGCTTCTGTATCTAGTAAAATGAGTGTTATCATTCCTGTCATTTTTGGTATTTATGCATATAAAGAAGGGGCTGGTTTACAAAAAGTAATTGGTATCTTAATTGCTTTAATAGCAGTGTATCTCACTTCTATTAAAACAACATCATCACAAAAAGGATTAAGCAAAAATTTAGCATTCCCTTTTTTATTATTTTTTGGCTCTGGAATTATTGACACTGCCATTAAATATTTAGAAACTACTTATGTTTCAAAAAATGGAATCCCTATATTTTCTGCCACTATATTTAGTTTTGCAGCAACTATAGGAATTACCATTTTAGTAATTAAAGCAATTAAAAAACAATTTCATTTTAATTATAAGAATATCATTGGAGGAATTGGTTTGGGGATAGTTAATTACTATTCTATTTATTATTTGCTTAAAGCTCTACAATACAACGGATTTGAAAGTTCAACACTATTTACAGTGAATAATGTAGCTATAGTAATGGCTTCAACACTGTTAGGAGTTTTATTATTTAAAGAAAAAATTTCTAAAGTTAATTGGATTGGAGTTGCTTTAGCAATCATTTCTATAATTATGGTTACTTTGGCATAAAATGGAAGAAAACGATATTTTTAAAACCATTACAACTCCTTCTGAAGAAGTATTATTTAAAGATAAAAATAGTAAGTTTTTTGGATACGCATACCCCATTTTAAAAGTTGAAGATGTAAAAACACGCATTGAAGCTTTAAAAAAACAACATCATAGCGCAAGGCATTGGTGTTATGCATATCAATTAGGAACCGAACAAATTTCATATCGTGTAAATGATGACGGAGAGCCTAGCAATAGTGCAGGGCAACCTATATATGGTCAGATACAATCTTTTAATTTAACTAATGTTTTAATCGTAGTTATACGTTATTTTGGTGGAGTAAAACTAGGTGTAGGTGGACTTATAAATGCTTATAAAACATCTGCACAAATGGCACTAGAAGCATCTACAATTATTGAAAAAACGATTAACAAAAACTACCTAATCATATTTGATTATAAAAATATGAATAAGGTCATGAGGATTATTAAAGAAAAACAAATAAAAATTATACA
>CAZECB010000044.1:0-9677 GCA_964510745.1 uncultured Flavobacteriaceae bacterium
AAACTGCTGGTTTTCCTGTTAATTTTCCATATGCTGAGGCTGCAAAAGCTGCTGCTCCTTCATGACGAATACCATAAAATTTGAATTTCCCTTGTTCTTCTTGACGCATCATGGCATTAGCAACGCCAAGATTTGAATGACCTACCATTCCAAAACCAGTATTAACACCCCAGTTTACCATGGTTTCTATCATTACATCAGAAACAGTATCTTGATGCTCATCTTCTTCTTCGATAGCAACAAATATTTCGTCATTTTCTTCTTTAATATCAAATGTTTTTACACCATCATCATAACCTCCAGGAGGCATTCCAGTACAAGGGTTAAAATCCCACCCATGCCATGGACAACGAAGCATACCGCCTTCAATAGAGCCTTCTCCTAAAGGGCCTCCTTGATGAGGGCATTTATTATCCAATGCAGAAAATTTGCCATCATAATGAGTTAAACATATTCCTTGATGCCCAGCCGTAACAGTTTGTACACGTCCTTCTGGTAGTAATTTTTTATTTTCAAGTACTTTATACCATTTTTTAGTTGTTGCCATATATTTATTTTTTATTAAACTTTATTTTAAATTGATCTTGCCGAAGACTTACTGCACGATATGAATATCTTATCAAGGATAAAAGACCAACAAGAAGAATTATTATACCAAGTATGATTACGTATATAGCTGCAGCACTTATTTCTATATCTACTTTTAGATTAATACCTCCAATTAAACCAGCAATGACTAAACAAGAAATAGAAATATAAAACATAATCATTGTAAAATTTAATAGTTTTAATTGATTTAGTTTCCTTCTAATTATAGATTCATTTTCATTTGAATTATTAATTAGTGTATTTATTTCACTGCTTAAATTGACTATCAAGTTTGATGTAGATAGAATTAATAAGCCTATACCAGGTATAATTGTAATAGGTAAATACCAGTTTTCCATTAACTCTGATTTTTTATTCTCAAATCCTGAATCGGAAATGAGATCGTTAAACCTCTTTTTTTAGTCATTGCGTATATTCTTGTCATAATTTCATCTTTAATTAAAATTTGGTCTGCAAAATCATTGATGTAAAACTTCAAACCATAATTAATATAAAAATCATCATATGACATTACAACACTATAGCTTCTGGATTAGCTAAAACATTTTCTGATGCTTTTGCAATTTCTAATAAAACTTCTTTTACTTTATTTGGGTCATCGTCATAAGAAAATCCTATCTGTACTAGTTCTGCGTGTACTTTACTTGGGCGACTTAAGTTTTTAATACGCTCTTTTCCTAAAGCGTTATTTGGAATGATAATTAATTCGTTGAAACGATTTACAATTTTAGCAGAACGCCAATTAATATCTACAATTTTACCTGTTTCATTTCCTATTTCTATCCAATCTCCTTTTTCAAATGGTTTTGCTATTAGTAAAGCAATACCGTTAAATAAGTTTCCTAAGGGTTCTTGCAACGCTAAACCAATTACGAAAGAACCAACACCTAGAGCTGTTAATAAATGCCCAAGATTAAACCCCCAAACAGATGAAAATACAAATGCACTAGAAATTAATATCAATATAAATTGAATGATGTCTCTTTCTAATTTTGGAATAATTTCTTTACCAGTTAAAATATTATCCTTAGAAAATAATAAATGGCTCATCATTTGTAATAAAAAAACAATGCCAAAAATAATTAATATAATTTCTGTTATTTTTACTGAAAGTGCCGTTCTTGGTAAGTCATAAACAAATACACAAAAACTATAAGTAAGTATTGTAGGCAAAACCAAATAACGCATTATTCTTGGTTTATTATGCGAATTTCTTTTTTTGATAATGAATCCAACCAAAATAAATAATACCATAAAACCTATCAATAACCCGATACCTTTAAGACTTATTATTTTAGAGATTGAATCTATCATTTTAATCTAATTTTTAAGATGATTGCGTACACCGTAACTAGCTAACACACCTTCTCCTGTAGCAGCAGCAACTTGAGCAATAGCTCCTTCACGACAATCACCAGCAGCAAAAACACCTTTTACATTAGTTTCCCCTAATCCATCCGTTGTAATAAACCCTGCTTTGTTTAATGAAATAGTATCTTTTAAAATTGTTGTACTAGGAATTAATCCTATAAAAATAAAAGACCCATCTGCCGTTAGCTCTTCAATTTCTCCTGTAACTTTATCCTTTATTTGTAGCCCTCTAAAGTTCCCTTCCTTATCTTTAGTAAATGCTAAAGACTCTTTATTTAAACAAGTTTTGATATTTTTAATAGATGGTAATTTTTCAATATAAGTCTCTGAAGCAGAAAATGTTGAACTACGGTTTACAATAGTTACTTTTTTACAGAAACTCGCTAAAAAGATACCTTCCTCTAAAGCGCTATTACCTCCTCCAATAACAATAATTTCTTTATCTCTATAAAATGCGCCATCACAAGTTGCACAAAAATGAATACCGGCTCCAATTAAATCTTCTTCATTAGTAATTCCTAATTTTCTGTAAGTAGAGCCTAATGCTAATACTACTGATTTACTTTGATATCCTCCCATATTAGTGTTAATGGAGAAAGTATTTCCAGTTTTACTAATATTTTTTACTTCTACCCCCGTTTCAATAGTTGCTCCATATACTTTGGCTTGTTCTGCCATTCTTTCCATTAATTCAGGGCCAGAAATATCTGTGAACCCAGGGTAATTTTCTATTTTTTGTGTTAAAAACGTATTCCCTCCAATATTCTTTTTTTCAAGAATTAAAGAATTAAAACGATCTCGTTGAATATAAATAGAAGCAGTTAATCCTGCTGCACCAGCGCCAACAATAATACTATCATAGACTTTATTTTCACGTTCTTGCCCAATGTTTAAAACACTTTTTAAGATAGAATTATCTGGATTAGTATAAGAATTATCACCAATGAAAATGGTTGGAATAATACGTTTCCCATCATTAATTTCTTCTACTTTTTGAGCTGCCCAAGGATGTTTATCGACTTCAATATATTGAAAGTTGATATGATTGTCTTGTAAATATGATTTTGCACGTTGACAATCAGGACACCAATCGGCACCATACAAAATGACATTACCTTGTGTATTAACGCCTAATACATTTGCTAGAATACTGTTGTCTGGATTGGTAAATGATTTTTTATTAATAATAAGAGTAGGTATAATACGCTTGCCATTATTAATGCTTTCAACTCTTTCTATTGCTTCTTTATCTAAATCAATATCAATAAAGTTGAAATTAATATTGTTCTCTTTTAAATATGCTTTTGTTCTTTGACAATCAGGACACCAGTCTGCCCCATAAAAATCTATGGTATTCATTATTAGTTGATTAAAATTTATGAATGTTAAAAGTATTTATTCTTTTTCTTTTTTAGAAGATAAACCAAAAATGACTCCTACTGTAAGAAACTCATCTTTAAGCTCTCCTGTAACTCCTTTAAATTCAGAAAAAACATATAAGTTCCCTAATTTATAGTGTAAACCAAAACCATAATTTACGGCAAAAGCTTCCTCTCTTTCTGTTACATTTGATGAACGCTCTGTTTCAATAGTATAATTTAACCCTGTAAGAGGGTATATACCAAGTTTATGAGATATTTCAAAAATATAATGCGCATTAAAGTTTAAATCTGTAATAGCAATATCTTCTTCGTTATTTACACTTTGAAAAGGAAAAATTGTTACTTCAGGACCAAAACAAAAATGTTCATTAATTCCATAATAAGCCCGTAAGTTGGCACCTATAAGTTCTTCGTCTAATTCTAAAGATGGTCCTGCTCCTAGTAACCATGTCTCTTGAGCTTGAATTCCTATTGTTGTAAACAACAATAGGAATAAAAACTTAATTTTTAAAAGTTTACATGAAACTTTCATAATAACTAGCGTTTGTGTTCAGGGCTATCCCAACCTGCTTTACAACCAGATTCCCATTCTTCTGGTAAGTTTCCATGTGCAGGAACGCCCCCATTGTCTTTTAACATTCTGGCTAAGTGTAGACAATTCCATGTAAGGAATGAAGTATTTCTATTTGTGAAATCATTTTCTTGACCTCCAGAACCTTCATCCATATATGATGGTCCAGGTCCAGCTTCTCCCATCCAACCAGCATCTGCTTGTGGTGGTACTGTATAACCTATGTGAGATAATGAGAATAAAATATTCATTGCGCAGTGTTTTACACCATCTTCATTACCAGTAATTAAAGTTGCACCAACTTTACCGTAATCTCTATATTGTCCTTTAGCATTAAAACTATGAGTGTATCCATACATGCGTTCTAAAACTCTATTACAAACAGAAGATTTTTCTCCTAACCATACAGAAGTACAAAGAATTAAAATATCACAGTCATCTACTTCTTTTTGTAGCATTGGCCAATCATCTTTTTCCCATTCTGGTGTTTTGGACATATCTATACCTAATCCAGCAGGAATCGTATAATCTACTGGCCTGATAATTTTGGTAGTTGCCCCATTTGCTTCAAAAATACGTTGCGAAATTTTTATTAAACCTTCTGTATGAGATAAAACAGGAGTTCTATTAAGCGTACAGTTTAAGAAAAGAACTTTAAGATCATTATATTTAGCAGGTGCTGTATTACAATGATGTTCGGTTTTGGTTTTTAATTGTTCTGACATTGTTTAAATATTTAAAGTTTTATATGTTTCAATTAATTATTTTTTTTAATAAAAGTAACTATTAGTAATAGTTTACCCTAGAAGTTAATTTGTGATAATTACTTTAAACGACACACTATAATTATTTTTAAGTAATAATTTCATTTAAAAAAACAAATCATCTTAATAAACTGATTAGGACGTTTTGTTTGGCATTTTTAATCTTACTATTTTTAAAATAATTAGTGTAATGAATATTAAAAATGATAAATAACACATGGGTGTACCACTGTCTAGTTTTGGGCATTCTCCATTACCTGTAAATTGCATAATTGATGCAATAACAACTATAAAAATTGCTAATCCAGTAAATATAAAATATGTTTATTATATTTATTTAAAAGATGGACTATAAATGGAATTATAAAACAAATTAATATAATTACACATGCTGGAATAATCCATATTTTTGGACAAACATTGCCTGTTTTTATTTCATTTTTTTATGTTCATTTTTTATAAATAACTTTACATCTTGGACAACCAACACCTGCATCCATACTTTTTAGTTTGATCCCATCTAAGTGAGTAACCATAAAGTCTTTGATAAATGCATAATTAGCTTCACGATTATTAACATCAATTTGTGGGTCTTTATATTTTTCACGTATAACGTCACCATATTCTTGATCTCCCCAACAATTAGGACAATAACCTTGTGTTAGTTCTTTCACTTGTGTTTCAGAGTTTTTTGTCAATAATTTTTTTAGAAAATTCATGTTTCAATTTTGTTTACTATGATATGATCCACATCATATTTAATTAGGTTGTTTTTACGCATTGTGCTTAACACATTACTAACCGTTTGTCTTGACGTATTAGTAAGGTTTCCAATATCTTTATGGGTTAATAAATTTTTTGCACTTAAAGCTCCTTTTTCATTTATCTCACCAAATTCGTCTATATAATCGGTTATGAATTCTTGAATTCGCGTCGTACTATCTTTATAAAGTAAATCGTGAAGTCTACGCTCTAATTTTTTAATACGTGTACCATAGATTTTTAAAACACCATTTTTTAAAGATTTGTGTTTTTCCATCATTTGTTCCATATGTTCAGATTCTATAAAACAGACAATACAATCCTCTAAGGCAATGGCTTGTTCTTGATCAGCAACTTGCTCATCATAAAGCGCCAATTCTCCAAAAAGATTTCCTTTTTTTACAAGGTATTTTACACTCTGATTTTTGGTGTCTATAATTTTAACGGATCCTTTTTTAAGGAAGAAAATGCTCTTTTTATCTTTATTGGTTAAATGAATTGTATTACCTTTTTCAATATTATCCATTTCTAGAATTTCACACATTCGCATCATTGTCAGTCTCCCCAATTTATTGAATAAATTGAAGCCTTCTAAAAACCAGTATTTGGTATATGTGTTCAAAATTTTGGAAGATTTAATTCTCTGTAATCAAAGATATCGAATTTTAAAATTTTCGCCTACCAAATAATTTACAATACTTACTTTAGACGACAATCATATTACATAAATTGCGAAAATAGAATGTGACATGTTAAGAATGCAATAACAGAAAGAATTATACCACCAAGGAAAATATTAAATGATCTTCTAAGTAATTTGAATTTTCTATTAATAGTTTTTCCAAGATAAAATGTGTCTTTCGCTATTGTTTTATATAGTTCATCTCCTTGATTCATTAAAGCTGTCACATTTTCAATATATTCAGCTTCTTCCATATCTTGAAAATTACCATAAAACATTAAGTTATTGACTTCTTTTTTTCCATGAATAAGCTCTGGCCGTGTTGCAAAAATGGCATAGGCTATTGATGTCAAGTTTGTTAGAAGTATCAATACAGAAGGATAAATAAGATGAGGATCCTTATCTAATTGATTTAAAACAGTACCTAATATTAAAGACAAAATTAAAGCATTGATTGAAATTAAAATGTTAGACTTTGTGTCTATCATTGTATTCAATGTATATTGATTTTTTGACAATAACCTAAACAATGTTTCAACACCACGTTCTGATCTTGGTGAAACTTTTGATAATTTCTTCTTTAATTTTTTTAGCTCATCTTTATCAATATTTAATTCTTCTAATAAATATTGATCTTCTAATTTTTCTTTTAATTTATGATTTTTATCGCTCATGAATAATAAATTAAATATGCTATATTTTAAATCGAACCCCAGTTTTTAAATACAAACTAGGATTGGTGTCTACGGTAAATAAATTATCTCTATTATTTGTTCGTAACCTTACATTGTTAGTAAATGTATATGCCGTTTGAGCAAAGAACTGAAAATGCTTTCCAATATGATATTCATATTGAAAACTTCCCAATATAATGGAGATATTAAAAATACGAGCAAGTTCATCTTGACCATCAATGGCAATTCCGTTTTGTATATTTGATGTTAATCCATCTAATTCAGTAGTTAACTTAAATCGATGTGCTTTAGATAAGTGATATTGTATATTAGTTTTCGGAATCCCAAGATTGTAAGACCATTTTTCGTGAAATTTTCTGTAATAACTTATAAATGGTAAAGGGAAAAAGAACCCTCTGTTTTGAGAGTAAGTGACACCTAAAATTAAACGATCTTTTTTATTGCCTTGAAGCTCTCGCTCTCTTATAAATACAAGGTCTGCAGAAATTACTAAATCTTCAAAAGACAAATTATTAGCAGTTAAATTTGTACTAAACCCAGGTTTAGCTCTCACACCAAGTCTCCAATTATTTTTTAACGGCTTTGTATATCCAATAGTGAAGTCTAAGGATTGAAAATCATTAATAATATTTTTATCAAAAGGAGAGAAATCTTTATTAATATTGACTTGAATGTTATTGTAATCTAAGCCTAAAAAAAGATACTCTTCTTCCTTCCTTAATTTAATGGGAACATTAATTAAACCTCTTGTTTTAGTATATTCTATGCTAGAACCGTTCTCTGGAATAATTGTAAAATCTAATCGCGCTAAATCACTTAGTTGCGCATTGCATTTTAAAACTGTAAAAATGGTTAATAGTATTGATGAAAGCAGGGATTTAGCTTTGATTTTCATTTAGAAATAATAGTTCTTTTAAATTGTTACAACCTGAAAAGTATAAATTTATAATAAATCAAATATATCAATTTTTACTACCTTTTAATTTGTTAAAAGTGTTAATAGACAATAAAAGAGATAAATTTTTATATTTATTATTTAATTTTCGATAAAAAAAATAAATGTTTTTAAAAACTATTAAATATAAACTGCTAGTAATCTTTGTTTTATTGATGTCATCTTGTACAGTATTACAATGGCGGTCAACAGATACTGAAATTAAAAATCAATTTGAGAGTTTTAATATTCCTACTTCAATTTCTTATTTTACTATTGATAGTTTAGATTTAAAAGTAAGAGTGCAGCAAATAACACAATCTAAAAACGATATTAATATTGTGTTTTTACACGGCTCACCAAGTTCATTGTCTGCATGGAACGCTTATTTAAGAGATACGCTGTTAATCAATAAAGCTAATTTATATGCGATTGATAGGCCAGGGTATGGATATTCTAACTTTGGAGATGAAATTACGTCTATAAAACAGCAAGCTCAAATTATGAGTGGTTTGATTGATAAATATAACTTGAAAAATGTCATTACCGTAGGTTCTTCTTATGGAGGGCCTTTAGCTGCAAGGTTAGCAGTCATTAATAAACAAGTTAAAGGTGTAATTATGATTTCTCCCGCCATAGACCCAAATCAAGAAAAACATGTAAAAGGACAGAGGCTCACACAATATTGGTTAACACGTTGGTTAGTGCCTACTGGTTACCGCGTTGCAGGTGATGAGAAGGTAACGCATGCTGATGAATTAGCACTTATAGACAGTGATTGGGGTGAAGTTGAGGCTCCTGTGGTGCATATTCATGGTGATAAAGATGATTTAGTGCCCTACGGAAATATAAATTATACAAAACAGAAATTTAAAGACATTGAAATTATTACAACCTCTAATACAGGACATGAAATTGCTTGGGCACGTCCCGAGCTTATAAAACCACATTTAAATACACTCATCGATTCTATTTTGAAGAGTTTAAAATAGTACAATTACATCGTAAACAAAAGCCTATCTTTACAGTTCTAAATAAATAGAATGCATAGAGCTGGCTTTGTAAATATTATAGGAAACCCTAATGTGGGTAAATCAACTTTAATGAATGCCTTTGTAGGTGAGAAATTGTCAATTATTACTTCTAAAGCGCAAACCACACGTCATCGTATTTTAGGGATTGTAAATGGTGATGATTTTCAAGTCATTCTATCAGATACCCCAGGAATTATAAAACCTGCCTACGAGTTGCAAGCTTCAATGATGGATTTTGTAAAATCAGCATTTGATGATGCCGATGTGCTTATTTATATGGTAGAAATTGGCGAAAAAGAATTAAAAGATGAAGCATTTTTTAATAAAATTAAAAGCGCAAATATCCCTGTATTATTACTGTTAAATAAAATTGATACCTCTAATCAAGAACAGTTAGAAGAGCAAGCACAATTATGGCAAGAAAAAGTGCCAAATGCTGAGTTTTTCCCTATCTCAGCGTTAGAAGGATTTCAAGTTAAAGAGGTCTTTAATCGAATTATAGAATTGCTTCCAGAATCTCCTGCATTTTACCCTAAAGATCAATTAACTGATAAACCCGAACGCTTTTTTGTAAATGAAACTATTAGAGAGAAAATTTTAATGCATTACAAAAAAGAAATCCCTTATGCGGTTGAAATAGATACAGAAGAGTTTTTTGAAGAAGAGAAAATTATCCGAATGCGATCTGTTATCATGGTAGAACGTGAGACCCAAAAAGGAATCATTATCGGTCATAAAGGGACTGCTTTAAAACGTGTTGGGATAGAAGCTAGAAAAGATTTAGAAAAATTCTTTGGAAAACAAATTCATCTTGAATTGTATGTAAAGGTGAATAAAAATTGGCGCAGTAACGAGAAACAACTTCGAAGGTTT
>CAZECB010000045.1:0-2048 GCA_964510745.1 uncultured Flavobacteriaceae bacterium
CGAACCGCTGTACAAGGTTTTGCAGACCTCTGCCTAGCCACTCGGCCAAGACGCCTTATTTTATATAAATAAGGCAGCAAATGTAAAAAATAAAAACCTTTACACCACCAGTTAAATAGCTTTTTTTCGTCGTTGTGATAGTTTTATCGTCACCATCTCTACATCACCCCCTATTGGCGGATTTAATTTAGAAACACTTACACTAGCTTTTGTAACCAAAGATGCTTCATTAAAAATCCGGTCTAAAATCCGTTTTGCAACCGTTTCTAATAACTTTGAAGCAATCGCCATTTCTTCTTTTACTATAGCATTAAGCAATACATAATCTACTGTATCATTTAAATCATCAGAAAGACTAGACTTAGTTAAATTTGCTTTTATTTCTAAATCTATTCGGTAATCACTCCCAATAGCTGTTTCTTCTTTTAAACACCCATGATAGGCATACACACGTATGTTTTCAACTTTAATAACCCCCATTATATGTCTTTCTTTAAAAAGCGATCTAAATTAAGGATGTCTTTATCAAAAGTCATGGCTATAAATATTAAAAATACAGCTCTTACGAGTACATGTTGTGTATCCCAAATAGGTGTTTGTAAACCATGTCCAAAAGAAACAATTAATAAAATTAAACCAATACCATAATAAGCTTGTTTTCTAAATAAGCCTAATATCAAAAGTAAACCAAAAATAAATTCACCGTAAGCAGTAAAGAAATTGGCCCCTTTTAATACAAATACAGGTAAAAAGGTCTCTTCAAAAGATTTAAATCCACCATTGTAAAGATTATCTAATCCAATTTTAAAAATCTTTCCAAAGCCTTGGAAAAATAAAATTAAACCCAATAATAATCTAGCAAATAATGTAATGAATTTTGTATCCATAATGAAAGTTAATTTATGTAAAAATATGAATTAAAATTTATCTAATTTTGTGCTTCAACTATTAATTATGTCTGAAGAATCTAAATCGCTAAATTTTATAGAGCATATCATTGAAGAAGACTTAACTAACGGACTGTCAAAAGACAAACTTCGTTTTCGTTTTCCACCAGAGCCAAACGGCTATTTACATATTGGGCACACTAAAGCTATTGGTATTAGTTTTGGTTTGGGAGAACGCTATAATGCCCCTGTAAATTTAAGGTTTGATGATACTAACCCTGCTAAAGAAGAGCAAGAATATGTAGATGCCATTAAGAGAGATATTAGTTGGATGCGTTATCAGTGGGCTGAAGAGTGTTATTCATCAGATTATTTTCAAACCCTTTATGACTGGACAATTCAGTTAATTAAAGATGGAAAAGCTTATGTAGATTCACAATCAAGCGAAGCGATTGCAGAACAAAAAGGAACACCAACTCAAGTGGGAATTAATAGTCCTTTTAGAAGTAGAACAGTTGAAGAAAACTTGGATTTATTTAACCGAATGAAATCAGGTGAATTCGATGAAGGTACTCATGTATTACGTGCTAAAATTGATATGGAAGACCCTAATATGTTAATGCGTGATCCGTTAATGTATCGTATTTTAAAAAAAACACATCACCGCACAGGAGATGATTGGTGTATTTACCCTATGTATGATTGGACACATGGTGAAAGTGACTATATTGAGCAAATTTCGCACTCACTATGCTCTTTAGAGTTTAAACCTCACAGAAAGCTTTATGATTGGTTTAAAGAGCAGGTATATCCTTATAATAATAAATCATTACCATTACTACCTAAGCAACGTGAGTTTGCACGCTTAAACTTAAGCTATACCATTATGAGTAAGCGTAAGTTATTACAGTTGGTTAATGAGAATGTGGTAACAGGTTGGGATGATCCACGGATGCCTACTATTTCAGGATTACGTCGTCGTGGATACACACCTAATTCCATCCGAAAATTTATTGAAACAGTTGGTGTTGCTAAACGAAATAATATTATTGATGTCTCTTTATTAGAATTTTGTGTGCGTGAAGATTTAAATAAAACGGCAGATCGTGTGATGGCTGTTTTAGACCCCGTAAAGTTAATAATCACAAATTATCCTGAAGA
>CAZECB010000045.1:2058-9629 GCA_964510745.1 uncultured Flavobacteriaceae bacterium
GTACCGTTTTCTAGAGAATTATATATTGAAAAAAGTGATTTTAAAGAAGAAGCTAGCAGCAAGTTTTTTAGATTAAAATTAGGTGGTGAAGTGCGTTTAAAAAATGCTTATATCATTAAAGCTGAATGGGTTGTTAAAAATAACGACGGAGAAATTACAGAAATACACTGTACGTATGATACAAACACGTCCAAAAAAGTAAAAGGAACCTTGCATTGGGTATCTATACAACATGCTATGAAGGCTGAAGTGCGTGAGTATGATCGTTTGTTTAACAATGAGTCACCAGATAGTGATAAAGAAAAAAGTTTTATGGAGTTTATTAATCCAAACTCTTTAAAAACTGTTGAAGCCTTTGTTGAACCAAGTTTACAATCTGCTAAAATTGGTGACCAATTTCAATTTCAGCGTTTAGGGTATTTTAATGTAGATGATGATTCAACTTCAGAAAAATTAGTATTTAATAAAACAGTTGGATTACGTGATACTTGGGCTAAACAAGTGCCTAAATCACAAAATAACAACCAGAAACAACAAAAACAACAGCAGCAGCAATCGCAACGGAAACCAATTGATGTGATTAAACAGCTAGGAAAAAAATATACTAATTTACCCAAAGAAAAACAACAAAAAATAAAAGCTGAAATTTTAGAGCTAGCAAATAATGTTTCTTATGAAGATTTACAACCACTATTTACAACTGCTGTTAAAAAAGTAGGAACTCGTATTGCAGCAACCCTTACTTTAAGTGTGTTACTTAAAAATGGACAAGAGCGAAATGCTGAGATTAATGAGTTTATAGCAAAAGCATTAGAAGATAAAAATGATTTGTTGGTTGTTGAAGCAAAAGCAATTACTTAAAAGAAAAAGAGCAATTATGTTTTATACCTAATTGCTCTTTTAAATATAACTTACCCCTTAATAGTTTCTTGTTTTACTTCATCATCAGGAATTACCAAACTTGTTTTAAAATTAGGAAGTACTTGATCTAACATGGCTTGATTTTTTAGTTGTTTGGCTTCTAGGAAATACCAGAACTTCTTAGTGTTATCATAAATTCCTAACAAATAGCTTTTAGATGATATTCGGGTTTCATTAAATCGCATTTGATTAAACCCTTCAACATAGCAACGGTATTGGTTTTGTTCAAAAACTACTTCAGAAACATTAAGAATATCGGCTTTTTCAAACACAAAACCGTTTTGCCTCATTTGACCAAAAGTAGATTGTAAGATCTCTATTCCTTTTTCTTTTCCACCGATTAAATCCACAACGCTAGGGTAAGTGTGTTTTAAAACGGTATTAAAATCTTCTTTAAGTGTTGCTGTTGAAGTGATTTTAGCATCTCTTAGAACTGATACTTTGTCTTGAGAGATACTACTGCTACAAACAAGTAACAGTAGTATTAATAGGGTTGGTAGTTTATTCATTTCTTTTTTTGTTAGCCTTAGCAGTTTTCATAGCCTCACCAATCTCATTACTTGCGGCAAAACTTGCCACCATATCATTCAACATATTACTTCCTGCTTGTGGTGAATTAGGCAATAGTATTAAATTACTATTAGTTTCTCCACCAATTGATTGTAATGTATCATAATGTTGTGTTACAACAATAAGTGCAGATGCTTCTTGAGAATTGATTCCCACCTTATTCAAAACTTCAACAGACTCTTCTAAACCACGTGCAATTTCACGACGTTGATCTGCAATACCTTGCCCTTGTAAACGCTTACTTTCAGCTTCAGCTTTTGCTTTTTCAACAATTAAAATACGTGCCGCATCTCCTTCAAATTGAGCAGCTACTTTTTCACGCTCTGCAGCATTAATTCTGTTCATAGCTTCTTTTACTTGAGAATCTGGATCAATATCTGTAACTAAAGTTTTAATAATATCATACCCATAATCTAACATAGCTTCATTAAGCTCTCGCTTTACAGCAATAGCAATATCATCTTTGCGTAAAAAGACATCATCTAAAATCATTTTAGGCACCTCAGCACGTACCACATCAAATACATAAGATGTAATTTGATCGTGTGGATAATCTAATTTATAAAAGGCTTCAAACACTTTAGTTTTAATAACCTTGTATTGTACAGATACTTTTAAACGAACAAATACATCATCTTTAGTTTTGGTTTCAACAATAACATCTAATTGTTGAATTTTTAAACTTAAACGCCCTGCAATTCTATCAATAATAGGGATTTTAAATTGTAATCCTGATTGCGCTATAGACTGAAATTTACCAAAACGCTCAATAACAGCTGCGGTTTGTTGTTTTACAGTAAATATAGCAGTGGCTAAAATTAAAAGCCCGATAAAAATAACAGGGATGTAATAAATGTATTGTTCCATAATATGTTTTTTAAGTGGTTAGAAAATATTTGATTATAAAATTAAACTATATTTGATTCAATCATATTAAATAATGAAATAAAAGCGAGAAATGTTTCTACTAGATAAAGAAATGAATGATTAACTTGCATGCTTAAACCCAACTTAATAGATGAAAAATAAGTGTCTTTTACTATTAGTAGCTTTAACTGTATGTTTTGTTACAAAAATTTATGCTCAACGTAATGTTGTTATTAAAAACGGAATAGGAATTCACGCAGGTGTAACGCAGTTTGATATATTAACTGACAATTTTGAAACTAGTGCTTCAACAGGTTTTGTTGGTGGGTTTAGTGCTACTGGAGGCTTGCCTCATAAGTTTTATAATGTTAGTTTTGGATTACAATTTTTTCAAAATAATGTAGATATTTCAGGACGTACAATGGTCGATATTGTGGAGAATCAAGATATAGAATATAATTTGAAAGGTGTACAAGCTACATTTATGTTTCACATCAAATTAGGCACAGAGCACCTTACCTTTGATATTGGTCCTCAAATACAATTTAATAGTGAGTTAGAGTTAAATGATGACAATCAAGAAGATTTGTTTGTTAATGGATATGATGCTTTAAGGGCTGCTGATATCACAAATGTAAGTATGTTTAATGCTAATGCAATTACTGGTATTACAGGAGGTTTTGCTGCATTTAAATTAAGAGCACATTACACGTATGGCTTTACTAATTTACTAAATAACCTCAATGATGAAAACTTGAATACTGCTGGTGGCGATTCAGGTTTTACAGGAAATCAATCTATCATTACAGTTTCTTTGTTGTTTACGTTGTTGATATATTTATAAGGCAACTATAGCATTTTCAATACGCTTGATACTCTCTGATTTTCCTATCATGAATAGGATATCAAATACGTCTGGTCCTTGTAATGCACCAACTAAAGCTAAACGCAAAGGCATCATTACTTTTCCAAAACCAATCTCATTAGATGTAATCCAACCTTTTATTTCAGTTTGAAGCTTGTCTACATTAAAATCATCAATTGTGTTTATAATTGAAATTACTTTTGTCATTAATTCAGGAGTACCTTCTTTCCAAGCTTTTTTTGATACTTTTTCATCATAAGAAGTTGGTGATTGAAAAAAGAAATGACTTAAATTCCATAAATCAGAAGGGAAGCTAGCACGTTCTTTGACTAAATTAATTGCCATAGCAATATAATTAACATCGATGTCATTAGAAACAGATTGCTTCGTGCTATTTGCAATGACGTTTAATTGCTCTTCTACTAAAGGCTTAAATAATTTAGCCAGCTTATCATTGTTCTGTGTTTGCATATAATGATGATTAAACCACTTAATTTTACCTGGATCAAAGCGGGCTCCAGATTTATTTATTCGACTTAAGTCAAAATCAGTAATTAATTGCTCTAAGCTAAAAATTTCTTGTTCTGTTCCTGGGTTCCACCCTAAAAAAACTAAGAAATTGACCATAGCTTCTGGAAAATAACCGTCTTCTTTATACCCACGAGAGAGGTCTCCAGACTTTGGATCTTTCCATTCTAAAGGAAATACAGGAAATCCTAATTTATCTCCGTCACGCTTACTTAATTTACCTTTTCCAGTAGGTTTTAATATTAATGGCAAATGTGCAAACTCTGGTGCTTGCCATCCAAAGGCATCATATAATTGTTGGTGTAAGGCTAGAGAAGGTAACCACTCTTCACCACGAATAACATGTGTAATTTCCATTAAATGATCATCTACAATATTTGCTAAATGATAAGTAGGCATCCCATCACTTTTAAACAACACTTTATCATCTAAGATATTAGTGTCAATTTTTATATCGCCACGAACACCATCCTTTAAATGTAGCGTTTTATCTTGAGGAGATTTAAATCGAATTACATAATCATCCCCATTATCAAGTTTGTTTTTAACATCTTCAGGAGAAATAGAGAGAGAATTATCTAATTTTAATCGATTATGCCAATTGTAAATAAATGTTTTTCCTTTAGCTTCATGATCTTTTCTGTGTGCATCTAAACTGTCATTAGAGTCAAATGCATAATAAGCATTTCCAGAGGTAATAAGTTGATCAGCATATTGTTTATATAGGTGCTTGCGTTCACTTTGTCTGTATGGTCCAAAATCACCACCAGAAATAGGACCTTCGTCAAAAGGCATCCCGCACCAATTTAAAGCATCAATAATGTATTGTTCTGCACCTTGAACATATCTGTTTTGATCTGTATCTTCAATACGTAATACAAACGTACCGCCGTGTTTTTTAGCAAACAAATAGTTAAATAAAGCAGTACGTACACCACCAATATGTAAAGGACCTGTTGGACTTGGTGCAAAGCGCACACGAACATTTTGACTCATCTTAATTTTTTAATGATTGCAAAGATAAATTGATAAGAGTTAAGATGAAAGAAAATATACGTTAGAAGTCAACGTTTGATATAACAAAAAACTAAATCAACATTTCTTTAGGAACTCGCTTATTCATAATCGTAAACCAAAGAGGAGGTACCATTGCTAAAACCATAGAGGTTGGATATCCATAAGGTATTTCAGGACTGATATCATGATATTCTAACACTTGATATTTTTTAGCAGATTTAAAATGATGATCACTATGCCTAGTTAATTCATACAACACAATACGTCCAATCACATGATTGGAATTCCATGAATGAACTTCTCTAACACGCTCATAACGCCCACTTTTTGTTTTAAAACGCATTAAACCATAATGTTCAATATAATTTACGGTTTCTAATAATAAAAACCCAACTAAAGCAGCTAGCAATGAAAAGATTAATCCTGAACGTCCAAAGTTTATGAATACGGTAATAAGGTAAGTACTTTGAAAAATGAGATACCAAAACATATCGTTATAAACACTAAAAAAAGAATGTTTACTCTTTTGGAGCCTATTTTTTTGAATTCGCCATGCACTAATATATTGCTTAAATACAGACGTAATCCAAAATGAATATACAGATTGATTGTAACGTGCCGTTGCAGGGTCTTCTTTTGTTGCCGCATGCAAATGGTGTCCAAAATTATGCTCCATATAAAAATGCATATAAAGAGAGGGGAGTAATAATAGTTTTCCTAAAAAACGCTCATTAGTTTGTTGCCTATGACCAAGTTCATGAGCAACGTTAATTCCGTTAACACCAAGTACAATGCCAATAGAAATTGCAATCCCTATAAACTCAAAAGTCTGCAAGGCATTTGTATTTATAATAAAAAACCCATAGCTTAATAAGCCAAAAACAATAGGAACATTTAAGTATAACATGTAATCAAAAAGCCTATTGACAGTTCTTTTTTCAACAGCAAATTCAGAGTAATTGTTGTTGTTTTTAGATAATAACAGTTCTATAATCGGAATTACTGCAAATGCATATACGGGAGTTAAAAAAGACCAATACTCTCTTAAAATCAAACTTAATAATGCAGACAAAGGAATGGTTAATGCAGCTAGATATTTTAAATCTTTCATATTTTCAAAAAAACTATAAATATTAAATTTTAACAGAATGTTATATGGCCTAAAATGACAAGTTAATAATAAAAGTGTAATTTTATAAGTTCATTTAATAAAAACACAGATATTGAGTAATTTTAAAAACATACAATACAAGTTAGAAGCCTTTATCAAAAAATACTATACCAATGCTTTAATAAAAGGGGTTATTTTGTTTTTTGCCATAGGAGTACTCTATTTCTTGTTTACGGTTTTTATTGAATATATGCTATGGTTAAATACGAGTGCTAGAACAACATTGTTTTGGATTTTTATTTTAGTAGAAATTGGGTTGTTTGCAAAGTTTATTGCAATACCCTTATCTAAATTATTTAAGCTTCAAAAGGGTATTGATTATGTAGATGCTTCAAAAATTATTGGAAATCATTTTCCAGAAGTAAATGATAAATTATTGAATGTCCTTCAGTTACATGAAAATGCTAAACAGTCAGAATTATTATTAGCAAGTATTGAACAAAAATCAATTGAGCTCAATCCTATTCCGTTTAAGTTAGCCATCAATTTAAAAAATAATGTTAAGTATTTGAAATACGCTGCCATTCCTGTAGCTATTGTTTTACTGTCACTGTTTACAGGAAATTTTAACTGGTTTAGTGATGGTTATGAGCGTGTAGTAAATTATCAAACAGCTTATGAACCACCAGCACCATTTCAGTTTTTTGTAATTAATGAAGATTTAAAAGCAATAGAAAATAAGACTTTTAAGTTGCAGGTAAGAACACAAGGAGAGGTAACACCTGAGAATGTTCAAATCACTTATGATAATGAAACTTATTTTTTAAAACAACTGAACCCTGGAGAGTTTGAATATGAATTTTCGCAACCTAAAGCTGATATCGATTTTAATTTATTTGCGAATAATATTTACTCTAAACCCTATACATTACAAGTTATAGATGTACCGACACTCTTGAGTTTTGATATGATTTTAGATTACCCTACATATACCAAAAAACAAGACGAAACATTAAAAAGCACAGGAAATGCTATTGTACCTCAAGGCACAAAAATTACGTGGAAACTAAAAACAAAATCTACTAATGCAGTCACATTAACAACCAGAGATTCTATATATAATTTTGAAACTGAAAGCGAGTCTGACTTTAAATACTCACAACGACTTAATAGTGGCTTAGATTACAGTTTAAATACCAGTAATGACAACCTTAAAAATTACGAAAACCTATCATTTTCAATAGATGTTATTCGCGATGAGCATCCAGAAATGAATCTTCAGATGGAAGTAGATTCATTAGATAGTCAAACACTTTATTTTTATGGACTAGTAAGTGATGATTATGGTTTAAGTCGTTTACAATTAGTGTATTACCCTTCAAATGACGAAAGCAGGAAAGAACATGAAACGTTAAATATATCGCCATCTAATTTTGATGAATTTGTTAATGTTTTCCCTGATCAATTAAACCTTGAAGACGGAGTGAGTTATGATTTATATTTTGAAGTGTTTGATAATGATGCTATTAATAATTACAAGAGTACAAAAAGTAAAGTGTTTAATTATAGAAAATTAACACAAGATGAGATTAAAGATGAGCAGTTAAAAGAGCAAAGTGAGACGATTGAAAACCTTAATAATTCCCTAGAGAAATTAGAAGAACAAGATAAAGAGTTACAAGAATTTTCAAA
>CAZECB010000046.1:0-2723 GCA_964510745.1 uncultured Flavobacteriaceae bacterium
GTTCTACGGCTAACTTGTCCACCTCAACTTCTCCTTCTAAATAAGCAGATGTTTTTAGAGTTAGTGTACCAGATAGTTTTAGTTTTCCTGAAAAACGGCCTTCAAAATCAGCATTAGCACCTTCAATAGTACCATTAATTACTCCTGTTTTTCCTACCACTATCTTCCCAGGTGTTTTTAAACTTCCTTCAACAGTTCCATCTATTCTAAACCCACCTTTACTTCTAATATCTCCAACTATAGTGGTATCTTGAGCAATTCTGTTTTGCTGTGTTGTTGTATCTATTGCTGCTTTACCTTTCTTATTATCAGAATACATATTTTATTATTTTAGTTGCTATTCAATTTTAAATATTCGTCTAAATTTTTATGGATTTGAATAATCTCATAGTTTTTTGATGAGATTCCAAAATAGGGTTTGTCTATAGTAATTTCTTCTTCGGCATCTTTATTACTATCCTTTAAAAGCTCTGAAAATCCTTTAGCACCATCAATACTATTTAAACCATGAACTACCACAAAGATAGTTGTATCATTATAAATATCTTTTGACAATGTTAATTTGAAATGATTTATTCTTACTATAGCTTTATTTAATATTGTCATAAATTCATCTATTTCTTCATCTGAAGTCGAATTTTTGAATTCATAAATTGCTTTAAAGTTTTTAGATGTGCCGTCTGCAAGAAACTCCGAGTTTTCCATTAATGGGAAAACAGATTGAAGCATCTCTTGTGCACGTTTGCCTTCATCACTATTAGGGTAGTTAAGTGCTATAAAATTAACCCCTTCTTTATAACTATCGAAACCATATAATCTCGCTTTAGAAACTGCTTTTAAAAACTCAAACTTAGGCACTATTGATTCACCATCAAAACGTGTTATAAATTTATCACTTTCTATAATGACATCCTTATACTCTTGATTCTCAAATCTAGCGTATAATTTTTCATAAGTGTTTTCTGGACTATTTTCATCTTCACTTAATGTTGTATTTGGGTTTAAAAGTATAGAGGCATACCTAGAATCTGGATGTTTTGATATAATATCATTTTTAGCAATTTCTGCTTCACCATCTAAATTTAAAAGTGTGTAGATTTTGTATAGATTATATTTTGAAGGTAAGATTAATCGTTCTTCCGGATTATTTTTTAATAGAAACTGAAGCCTATCTTTAGCTAAGATGTATTCTTTAAATTTTTCTTTATATATCAATCCTAATTGGTAGTACGCAAAATTTCTATCTTTAGAAATACTATCTATAGCAGTTTGTTCTTTTGGAATTTTAGAGATATAAAACTCAGGGCTAAATAATTGATCTTCTGAAGCATTAGCTATTTCTAGGTCTACACTAGATGAATTACCTGCTAATTGTTCAGGTGTATTATTCCCTCTATCTGCTAATCTCCAATTATCTCCAAATTGCCTATCTCCCCAACGTTTTACAAATTCACTTTTACCAAAGGCCACTGTTTCTGGGTTGTAAAAATAGAATGAACCTCCTACATTATTATTAGTATTTCCAAAAGGATTTGTGCCTGTGTTTGATCCGTTATTTGGTAGTGCCGAATTGTTTCGGTTTTTAGCTTCCTCTTCTTCTTTTAAAGCTTCAGCTTCTAATTTTAATTGGTCAGTATAGGTTGTGAAATACGCCAAACGCTCTTCATCTGACAAATTTACAAGTGTTAAAATACTATCATTACGTTGTGCAATATCTTCATAAAGGATAACATCATCTAAATTTTCTCGTTTCTTTTTTATAGCACGATATATCTTACTGTTTTCTTTTAGATTCACTAAAGTACTATCATAATAAGCACCAGCGGTTTTGAATTCTGTTCTATCAAAACGCATATTACCTAAGGCTTCATAATTTTTACTTATTAAAAGTTTATCCTGTGAATTTGTACGTAGTGATTTATTGTAATAGCGTTCTGCTATAGAATCTGAGCTTGTTTTTAAATTATAATCTGCTATTTGATAATATATTTTATCTAAAAATGGTCTGTTTTCTCTATTTTCTTCTAAATCACTTAAATGCTCTAGAAGTTCTAATTTGTTACCGTTTTCTAAATCGAAATTTTTAACCTTTTCAAGATACGCTGTAATTAAAAATATTCTAGGGATCTTACGATTAAGATCTATTACTTGATCAAACGCATAATTAGCACTATCTTTTTTTCCTAAAGCATTATAAAGTTGCCCTTGTATAAATCTGTAACGTCCTTTTTCTGCATTAACTTTTGTGGTACTAGACGCAATTTCTAATTGTGTAATGGCACTATCTATATGTTTCTGGTTTAAATAAGCTTGCGCTAAGACTGAAGTGGCATCTGCTAATTCTTGTGCTCTTAATTCTTCCTGATCTAATAATCGTTTTAGATTTTTAATAGCAACATCATCATTATCTAAACGCATATTGGTTTTCTCTCTCCAGATTTTAGCCGTGTTTATTTTATCACTTGCAGGGTATTTATAAAGTATATAGTTAAATGATTCTAAAGCAGGAATGAAACGCTGATCAAAATATCTTGATTTCCCTAAAAGTAAGTAAGACTCGTCTATCTGCGGATTTTTTTCTATGCCATCAATAAGCATAGAATGTTTTTGAATAGACTTTGTTGCTTTTTCTTCTGCTCTCTGGAAATTACTGTTTTCAGACTCATCACCTAGTTTAATATCGTCTGTAATTGTTAAACGCTCTATTGGGAGTATCTCCCAGA
>CAZECB010000046.1:2733-9546 GCA_964510745.1 uncultured Flavobacteriaceae bacterium
AATTTTTGTGATTTCGTCATTAAAAGCATTTTGACCATTATACAGTGTATTGAACTCTGTAGTTACTGCATGAAAGTTTCGGCTTACAAAATTGTCTTTCTTTCTAGAACAAGCTGTTACAAGAATTAAAGAAATTAATAATGCGTATATGGCTTTTATGGGCTTCAAAATCGCTTATTTTGGTCTAATACATAACTGTTTCATTCAACAAATATTATGTTGACACCAATCAAAAATTGGTATATGCAGTAAAAATAAACATCTTTTTGAATTTACCTATAAAATAAATAGGTTTTAGAGGATTGCTTCGCCTGAAAAATGCTTTTCTAATTCTTTTAAAGTGGCTTCACTTGTAGCTAAATCTTTAATAACTTCACCTTTTTCTAACACTACAATACGTTCACATACATCTGTAACATGCATTAAATCATGGCTTGAAACTAATACAGTAACACCTTGTTTTTTGGCTAGGTTTTTAATGATTTCTTTTAAACGAATTTGAGTAGTAGGATCTAGATTTGCAAAAGGCTCATCTAAAATAATCACTTCAGGATTCCCAATAAGTGCTGCTACAATACCTGCTTTTTTCTGATTTCCTTTACTTAAATCACGTAAATATTTCTTTTTACCTAAAATCTCATCATGGAAAAAATCTTCAAATTGAGCGACTAAAGTATCAACATCAGCTTTGTTTTGACCACGAAGTTCTCCAATGAAATAGAAATACTCTTCAGCAGTTAAATATCCTATTAAAAAGCTTTCATCAATAAATGAAGATGTAAATGGTTTCCAATCTTCACTTTCGTGAACTAAAATATTTTTATTTTTTATATGACCTGTTGTTGGGCGAATTAAATCTAATAACAAACTAAAAAATGTTGTTTTTCCAGCTCCGTTATTTCCTACCAACCCAAAACTTTGTCCTTTTGGAATATTTAAGTTTTCAATGTTTAAGACTTGTACACTTTTATATTTTTTTGAAAGATTATTTACTGTAATCATAAGTTTATATTTTTAATTGTCTTGACTAAAAGCGTCAATCATTTTATATTTTGAATCTAAATATTTATTGGTTATTAAATGCATTAGTTTTTCATGAAATACAATTCCTAAAACCCCGAGAAGTACTATAGCCCCAAGAGCAATTTCAAAATTAGTAAGCCAATTAATTATTCCAAATAGGATCATAGGGAGTATCATTAATGGGATCCCTATAATCCATTGAACTGCTCCTGTACCTTGATAGTTAAATGCTGCTCGTTTATCAAGTTCTATTCTTTTTCTATTATAAGAGCCTCCAAACATAATTATATGTGTATTAACGCCTATATTATAAATTGCTGCAGCAAAATTGATTAATAAAATTTTCCACCCAAAATACACGTAAGGAATAGTCAATAAAAATAAAATAACAACACTTATAGTCATAAGCGTATGTTTAGATTTAAGGTATTGTTTGTATGGTATATTTTGACTCATTAGCACATTATAATAAGCACTATCCCAAGCTGGAATAAATTGACCAAAATTAATTAAGAAAAACCCTGTAGAAAATATTCCTATAAAAGGATAAAACCAGTCTAGATCTTTATATGCAGGATTAGGATAGAAGAACAATCCATATAATACACCAATAATAAGAAGCATCGCCATTGATTTGGTACGTTTATTACGCCAAATTAGTTTTAAATCAAGTTGCATAAATGGTGCTATATCTCCAAAACGTTTAGTCCATTCTAAATTTGATGTATTTACTTCTTGTGTTTTAGTTTTTAGAGAGCTATCTAAAAACAGCTTGCCTCTTAATATTTTAAAATTGTAAAAATAGAGTGCTACTAAAATTAGTACAGGGACTAAAATAAATATTAGATTTTCTGTAACCCCTAAAACACCTTGAGTTATTAAATCTGTAAATGAAATAATATTAAAATGATCCAATCCATATAAAGAACCCACAAAAATTATAAGTGGTAAAAAAGATAATTCTGTTTTTGCAGAAATACTTTCTATAATAAAATTTAAGAAATTCAATGAAAAGACAATAACAATTAATGTTAAGATCCAATTAAAGACTATTGAAAAATCATACCCGTTTTTAACTAACATCACACTAAATGGGATGATTGCAAAGAACGGCAAAAAGTTAAAAAATGAAATTCCAGACTTACCCAATACATAATGTACAACTGTAGATCTTTTAATTGGTAACGTAAGTAAAGGTTTAACACTCATTACTGGAAGTTTTTGGAGAAAAAAACGGAGCATTAAATCACCTATCATCCAATAAAACAAATAGCTGTTTACAATAATAAATGGGTCTCCTTCTGGATATATTTCATTCAATAACGGATATAATGCAAACCCTAAAGTTAAAAATGAAAGTATCATCCAAAAAGCAAAAAAGACCAAAAGTATATTTAATGCTACGCTTTTTTGCCAATATGAAGAGCGGAAAGATTGTTTCCATTCTAAACTAATAAATCGTTTAAACATATGCTATGAATTTGGTTGGATTACTCAACGTTAGTATCAGTTATATTAAAATTGTTACAAATTTTACATTAAAAGATAATCTGGTTGTTCTTTAACTAATTTTTCTTGAAGATTAGGGGTTACTATTTTTATGGATACAAAAAGAGCTATACCTAAAGAAACAATTATTATTGAGAATATTAAAATATAAAATGGTGATAGCTGTTTGTTATTTTGGAAAGGGATAATAAATTGAATAACACAATTAATAATGTAGAAGATCCCTCCTAACTGCATTAAAATAGAGTCCATTAACCATTTTTTTCCTGTTAATTGTTTTCGTTTTTTTGTTTTTTTATATGCTCTATATGAATAAATTAGAGGTATAACTACAATTAATAACGCTAAAGGAATAAGAATAAATTCTTTTTCCTCTACAGCACTAATTATATAATAAAACATCCATATTAAAAATAGAGTCATTATAATTTTTGGAAGTTTAAAAAATGTAACAAATTCTCTCCAAACTAATTTCCAGTAATACTTATTTAACGCATTGGTTTTTTCTTCAACAACATCCATAAACCCAAACACTCCAAATTTTTTGAAGGATTGATCTCTTGCCATTTCAAAAGATAAATTTGGTTGATCTACCCAAATGGTTTCAATATCATTGGCCAAATGATCTACAAGTTCTGTTTGTAAGTCATAATATTCCACATAATGCTGCCTTGTAAAAGTGTAAAGACTATTTATTTGTTCTTGGGTTATTTTCATTAAGAAGTAAGTAAGTTGTAACGATCTGTATAGGTTTTTAAATCTTTTATATATCTATTAAACCCATGACGAATAAACAGAAACAAAATGCTAAATATTATAATTAAATATACTTGATAAGCTTGTTCATTTTCTTTAAAATACTTCTTGATCCAATCTAATATAGTTCCACTAAAAATTAGTAATGAAAGGCCAAATGACGAAAAATTTAACTGCATATAAAGCGAGTGTTTAGTCATTTTTTGTTTTTTTATAGAATAGAAGAATTTCACAAGTTCAGGAGAAAAACATAATAAATATGAAGTAATCATACCTCCCTTTAGGCTAAATTGAAATATTGAAAAAACAACTAATAAACCTATCAAGATTTCTAGAAAAAATCGTTTGCTTCTTAAAAAACTAGGGAAGCTTCTCCAATACTCTTTTCTTTGTTTTGCAATTATTTCTTTTTGTTTTTTTCTGATAAATTTTTTAAATCCAGTATTATCTTGGTATAAACTTCTATTGAATGTGTCTTTGTGAATTACTTTATTATTAAAACTCTTATGCGCTTCAATCAATGCCTCATTAAACGATATACCTTTATTTATGATTTTATCTTCAACAGCAGATACAATATGATCTAGTAATTCTATACGAACATCCCAATATTTTACTCCATTTTTAATAAGATAATTGTCTATAAATTGTATTTCTTCTTTGGTTAGTTTCATAATCATCATACTGTTTTATACCTAATCTGATATTCTCTTTTATACTTTAACCCTGTTATACATAAAACTGAAATTAAAGTGATCATAATAGTTATTAATATGATAGAAAATCCTAAACTTTCAGTCATAAATACAGTATGACTTAAGTTTAAAGGGTTCATTATAATATTAAATACTTGATAAAAGCCGCCGAAAAAGACTAACATTCTTTTTGTTGCTGAATATTTTGCTGTTTTTCTATTTATAATTATTACAGATGTTGTAAACCCTAATATGAATATTGACATTGGAGCATATTTAATCATCTTCAAAAAATATAATTCATCTAAAAAACTTTGAAGAGTTACTAAGCTTAAATATATAATTCCAAAAATAAAAGTTGTTCGTAATGATACCAATTGCTTCAATAACTCTAACGCAATTTTTTTATCTGTTGCTTTTCTAAACGCCTTATTGCTGTTTTGTAACAGTTTTTTATTCTCTATCATGTAATCTTTAAACACATTATAGAAATCTCTATCATCTCCGTTATTTATTTGTTCTTCAATATCTGAAGCTACATGATCTACCATTTCCATTCTCACATCATCAAATAATATATCAGAATTTTTTAAGTAGGTATCTATAAATTGTATGTCATCTTGGGTTAGTTTTTTCATTATTCTAAACTAAATTTAGGATTAATAAAGGTTTGCATGGTTTTAATATAATTCTCCAACTCAGTAAGTTTACTCACCGTTTCCTTTGTGCCTTGTTCTGTTAATTTGTAATATTTACGTAAGCGATTATCAACTTTTGCAATTTCAACATCTAACAGACCGTCAGCTTCAAGTTTATGTAATGCTGGATATAATGCACCTTCTGTTATTTTTAATTCTCCTTTTGTGAGTTCTTTTACACGTTGTGTAATTTCATACCCATACATTTTATCATTCTCATTTAATAACTTTAAAATGATAGTGATTAAACTGCCTTTATATAATTTTGAATTTCCCATAATTATTTCAAATATATACATAATTTTCTTATGTATAAAATACTTAGGTATTATTTTTTTCATAAATACATTCTAAAAACTAAGTGCTTCCTTATTTTTGCAAGAAAAATTTCAATGGCACAATTTCATAAACTCGTTATAAAAGAAATTCTTAAAGTAACTTCAAACGCAGTCACCATAAGTTTTTCAATTCCTGAAAATTTAAAAGATTTATTCACTTTTAAAGCAGGGCAGTACATTACTTTAAAAGCAATTGTTAATGGTGAAGAGTTACGTCGTGATTACTCACTTTGTGTGTCTCCTAATAGTGGTGAATTAAAAGTAGCTGTGAAAAAAGTTGATGGTGGTACATTTTCAGTTTATGCAAATACCAATTTAAAATCTGAAGACACTTTAGAGGTTTCTGAGCCTAATGGTCGATTTGTATTTTCTCCAAATACAAGCTCAAAAACTGTAGTTGCCTTTGCTGCTGGTAGTGGTATTACGCCTGTAATGAGTATTGCTAAAACGCTTTTAGAAGAAGAGCCTACGAGTAAATTTGTATTAGTTTATGGCAATAAAACTCCTGAAGACACTATTTTTCATACGGAACTGTTAGCGCTTCAATCAAAGTATGAAAACCGATTAGACATTCATTTTATATTTAGCCAAACCGATGTTGAGAATTCATTATTCGGAAGGATAGACACTTCAACTGTTAACTACATTGTTAAAAACAAATATAAAGATACTACTGTTGATGCATTTTACCTTTGTGGCCCTGAAGCTATGATAAAAACTGTTCAGACTACTTTAAATGATAACGGAGTTAAAGAAGAGTCTATTTTTTACGAATTATTTACTGCTCCAATAAGTGACGATAATTCAAATACTGTTTCTGTAGCTGAGGGTGAAACACAAATTAAAATTTTGGTTGATGATGAAGAAACATCATTTACCATGTCACAAAAAGACTCTATTTTAGATGCCGCTTTAGCTAAAAAAATAGATGCGCCTTATTCATGTCAAGGCGGTGTTTGTAGTAGTTGTTTAGCACGTATTACTGAAGGAGAAGTCACAATGCGTCAAAATAATATTTTAACTGATGCTGAATTAGCAGAAGGATTAGTATTAACCTGTCAAGCACATCCCACAACATCCACTATTGTTGTGGATTATGATGATGTTTAATTCCTGCATCAATTAATTCAAATTTATGAAGGGAAAATTAATATTTATTATTATAATTTCAATAATATCATTTAATTGTAAAGAAGAAAGATTTATAATAAATGGTTATGTTTCAGGAGATAAATCAGAATATATTTATCTGAACTATGGGTTTAAAAAAGATAGCGCTTTAGTTGTTAATAATAAGTTTACTTTTAAAGGGTATGTCGATTTTCCTATAGAAGCTGAATTTAGTTCAACAGGTCTTTTTACCATAGATAAATTTGTTTACATAGAGAATACAGAAATGGACGTATATATTTCAATAGATAGAAGGCCATATAAGAATATAGGAAATCTTAATTTTATTAAAATAGAGAATGTTAAAGGAACAGAATCCTCCATAATCAGAAGAAATTTTGAAAAACTCATTTCTGAAAGAAATTCTTCAGGATCTGACTGGAATTCAAAACTGTATAATGAATTAGATAGGCTTGTAGTACAAAACCCTAAACATAGACTCATAGGAGAGTTATTGGTTGAATCATCTGAAGAATATGGATTGACCTTAAATCAATTAAAAGAATTATATACAAAAATTGATACAATAAATCAATCTAATTATTCTATGAATTATTTTGATAAAACTTTAACTGAATCACTATGGACTTAAAGTCCATAGGTTCGGGCTGGTGACTTAAAGTC
>CAZECB010000047.1:0-9477 GCA_964510745.1 uncultured Flavobacteriaceae bacterium
AGAAAATCTAAATAAAATATTAAGATTACCTATTTTGGTATAAAATTTATCTTTTGAAGCCATCCGCTTACATAATTTATAATGCCTCTGCAGGAAGTGGAAAAACATTTACAATAACTAAAGCCTATCTAAAGCAGCTTATTGCTTCAAAAAACCCACAATATTTTAAACATCTTTTAGCCATAACATTTACCAATAAAGCTGTTGGTGAAATGAAACAACGCATTATTGATATGCTTAAAGCATTTAGCGAACCTCAGAGTCTGTTGTCTCCTAATGCTATGTTCATTACCATTTGTGATGAATTAAAATTATCGCCTAAGCAACTGCATGAAAAATCCAAATTAGTCTTAAATCATATCATATATAATTATGGTGCTTTTGATATTTCTACTATTGATGGTTTTACACACAGAGTGATACGAACCTTTGCTTTAGACTTAAAATTGGCCTTAAACTTTGAGGTAGAGTTAGATCAGGAACGAATTTTAAATGAAGCAGTAGATCAACTCATTGCTAAAACAGGCACCGATAAAGCATTAAGCAAAGTTTTAATAGATTTTGCCATAGAAAAAGCTGATGATGATAAAAGTTGGGACATAAGCTATGATTTTAATAAAATAGCAAAGCTCTTACTAAGTGAAACTAATCTTGAACAATTACAAACTATAAAGGAAAAATCATTAGATGATTTTGCCGAATTAAAAAAAACACTAAAAGCACAATTAAAAACAACTGAGACATCTATTACAGAAGAGGCAAAAGCTATTTTGACTTTAATTGACGAAGCGGGTTTGCAACATGATGATTTTTCTAGCGGATATCTTCCAAAGCATTTTATAAAACTATCCCAAGCCAATTTTAATGTGAGCTATGACACTAAATGGCAAGACAATTTAGAGACTAAAATTTTATATCCAAAACGTGTTTCAGAAGCTATTGCTTCAATTATTGAGCAAATTCAACCTGAGTTATACAAGGCTTTTAATTCTACCAAAAACCTAATTTTAAAATCAAAGCTATACACAGCAGTTTATAAAAACTTAACATCTTTATCCGTATTAACACACATACAAAAAGAATTAGAAGTACTAAAAGATGACAAAAACATCTTACTCATTTCTGAATTTAATAAAATCATTGGAGAAGAAATTAAAAATCAGCCAACACCATTTATATATGAACGTTTAGGAGAAAAATTTAAACATTACTTTATTGATGAGTTTCAGGATACTTCAAAATTACAATGGGCAAACTTAATTCCTTTATTAGACAATACATTAGCCACAGAACAGGGCACAACCATGCTTGTAGGAGACGCTAAGCAAGCTATTTACAGGTGGCGTGGTGGCGAAGCCGAACAATTTATAAACTTATATAATAACAGTAGTAATCCTTTTCAGGTCTCGCCAAAGGTTTTAGATCTGGATACCAATTACAGAAGTGCAAAATCTATTATTGATTTTAATAATGGTTTCTTTAAGTTCTTAGGAGCTACTTTTTTTGATGATGCTAATTATGCCTCATTATATCAAAATGCAACCCAGAAAACCCACAATACATCAGAAGGTTATGTAAGCTTACAGTTTTTAGATATTGACAAAACGGATGATAAAAATGAGTTGTACGCTCAAAAAGTTCTTGGACAGGTTCATCAGTGTTTACAACTTGGATATCAACCCAAAGATATTTGCATTTTAGTACGAAAGCGAAAAGAAGGCGTGGCTATTGCCAATTACTTGAGTGAATATCAAATTAAAATTAGTTCTTCTGAGACCTTGCTTTTAAAAAACTCACCTAAAGTTCTTTTATTACAAACGCTTTTAAAAATTCTAGAAACCCCTAATAATACCACATTACATTTAGAGGTATTACTGTATTTAGCAGATACTAATGCTATTGAGGATAAACACCGATTTTTTGTAGATTATCTAACACCAAAAACAACAGCATTTTTTCAAGGTCTTAAACATTTAGGTATCACAATTGAGGAAAGTCAACTGAGAATATTACCATTATACGAACAAGTAGAATATTTTATAATAGCGTTTCACCTCAATAATACGTCTGATGCTTATGTACAATTTTATTTGGATGAAGTCTTTATGTTTTCAAATAAAAATGGATCAGATATCAGTGCTTTTATCACACATTTTGAACAAAAAGAAGATAGTCTCAGTATTGTTATTCCATTAGATCCTTCTGCTGTTCAAATCATGACCATACATAAATCAAAAGGCTTAGAATTTCCTGTGGTTATTTTTCCTTTTGCGGAACTTAATATCTATAAAGAATTAGATCCTAAAGTATGGTTTCCTATAGATAAAAATATATTTAATGGATTTGACACGGCATTAATTAATTACAATACATCGCTTTCTAACTTCGGAATTATTGGTGAAGCTATATATGAAAGCCATCAATCCGAATTAGAGTTGGACGCCATTAATCTATTGTATGTAGCACTAACAAGAGCAGAAAATGCTCTATTTGTTATCGCAAAAAAAGATCTTAATTCTAAAGGTGATCCTAATCTAAAAACCTATTCAGGATTATTTATACAATATTTAAAGGAGATAAATAGATGGCAGGACACTAAATTATACTACAGTTTTGGTAAGCTAATGCCAACTCCTGAAAATACAAATCAAAAAGAAGAGACTATTACTATCCCATTAATTTCTGTTCCTAAAGAAGCACATAAAATAAATATTGTTACAACTTCTGGTCGTTTATGGGATACAAAACGTGCAGAAGCTATAGAACGTGGTAATCTCATACATCTTATTTTATCAAAAATAAAAACAACGCAAGATCTGAATACAGCATTTGAAACATTAAAATATTCAGGAGAAATAACGGACGATAACGAAAGTGAATTACTTGAAGCTACTATAAAAGTGATAGAACATCCTAAACTCAATATATACTACAGTGATATATATACCATATATAATGAATGTGATATCATAACGCCTAATGGTGATATCCTTAGACCAGACCGCTTAAATATTACTACAAACAATGAAGTTGTTATTATAGATTATAAAACAGGTGATCCAGAAATATATCATGCCGAACAATTAACATACTACGAAACTATTTTACTTCAAATGAAATATACCGTTGTAAAAAAACTTTTGATTTATATTAATGATGACATAAACATTATAGAAGCTTGATTAATTACTAAATTTACGCCACCAAAAATAAAATCATGTACGGAACCATAAAACAACATTTAGAAGACGAAATAAGTGCTATAAAAAACGCAGGATTATTTAAAGAAGAGCGTATAATTACATCACCACAAGGAACAGAAATAACACTCAGTTCCGGTGAAACAGTACTTAACTTCTGTGCAAACAATTATTTAGGCTTATCATCGCATCCAGATGTTATAAAAGCCGCAAAAGAGACTTTAGATTCTCATGGCTTTGGAATGTCATCCGTACGATTTATTTGTGGTACTCAAAATATCCATAAAGAATTAGAACAAAAAATAGCCGATTTTTACGGTACAGAAGACACGATATTATATGCTGCGGCATTTGATGCTAATGGCGGTATTTTTGAACCCTTATTGACTAAGGAAGATGCTATTATTTCAGATTCATTAAATCATGCATCTATAATAGATGGTGTACGTTTGTGTAAAGCTGCCAGATATCGTTATCAAAATAATGATATGGAAGATTTAGAAAAACAACTCATTGCAGCTAATGAAAATGGTGCACGTTTTAAACTTATTGTTACTGATGGTGTTTTTTCTATGGATGGCTTGGTTGCACCATTAGATAAAATATGTGATTTAGCTGATAAATATGATGCCTTAGTAATGATAGACGAATGTCATGCTACAGGATTTATTGGTGAAACAGGTATTGGAACTTTAGAAGAAAAAGGCGTCTTAGGACGTATAGATATTATTACAGGAACTTTAGGTAAAGCTCTTGGTGGTGCTATGGGCGGTTACACAACAGCTAAGAAAGAAATTATTGAAATCTTAAGACAACGTTCAAGACCTTATTTGTTTTCAAACTCTTTAGCCCCAGCTATAGTTGGTGCATCTATTAAGGTATTTGATATGCTAAAAAATGACACGACTTTACGTGATCAATTAGAATATAACACTAACTACTTTAAAAAAGGAATGAAAAATGCAGGCTTCGATATTGTTGATGGTGACTCTGCCATCGTACCTGTAATGTTGTATGACGCTAAGTTATCTCAACTCATGGCTAGTAAGCTCCTGGAAGAAGGTATTTATGTGATTGGATTCTTTTATCCCGTAGTTCCAAAAGAGAAAGCACGGATTAGAGTTCAATTATCCGCAGCACATACAAAAAATCAACTCGATAAGGCCATTTCAGCCTTTGTTAAAGTAGGAGAATCCCTAAATATCATATAAATTCATTCTAAGTTCTATTATTTAGACACCAATTACAATATTTTTATATATTTGTCTTTGTTAATAAAAGTTAAGGGCTTAATTTTGCCAACATATAACACTTAATTCAAATCAAATTTAATATGAAAAGTATTAATAAATTATTTTTTGTAGCTGCACTAATTTTTAGTATCAGCTTTGTAAATGCGCAGGACGAAAATAATCCTTTGGCAGTATCTATAGGTATAAATGCTGTTGATTTATATCCAGTTGGAGAACCAGTTCCACAAGGGGATTATTTTGATGAATTTTTTAATGCAACTGATCATTGGAATATTTTACCTTCAATATCTAGAATAGCAGTTTCCAAATATTTATCAGACGGTTTTACTCTTACTGTTGGAGGAAGCGTTAATCAAATTACCAAACTTGGTTCTGCTCCAGATTTTACCCAAGATGGAGAAGAAGTTACTGTTCCTGCCGATGATCTAATTTATTATGCTTTTGATGGAACTGTATCATACAGCTTTCAAAAATTAATCAAATCTAAATCATTTGAGCCAATACTTGGTGTTGGTGGTGGTTATACTTGGGTTGATAATGTTGGTGCTGGAACCTTAAATGGTCAATTAGCATTAAGATATTGGCTTTCTGAAAAATTTGGTTTAGAAGCACAAACTACATATAAGCATTCATTTGAAGATTACTTACCAAAGCATTTCCAACATTCCCTAGGTGTTATATTTAAGTTTGGTGGTTCTGATACTGATGGTGATGGCATTTACGATAAAGATGATGCTTGTCCTGAAGAAGCTGGACTTGAAATCTTTAATGGTTGTCCTGATACAGATAATGATGGTATTCAAGATTCAAAAGACGACTGTCCTAATGTTGCTGGTTTAGCTGAGCTTAACGGTTGTCCAGATGCTGACGGTGATGGTATTAAAGATAGTGATGATAAGTGTCCTAACGTAGCTGGTTTAAAAGCCTTAAGCGGTTGTCCAGATGCTGACGGTGATGGTGTTGCTGATGGCGATGATAACTGTCCTAATGAAGCTGGACCTTCTGCAAATAATGGATGTCCTTGGCCAGATACTGATGGCGATGGTATATTAGATAAAGACGATAAGTGCCCTACTGAAGCTGGTGTAGCTGGTGTAGCTGCAAACAATGGTTGTCCAGAAGTGAAGCCAACTCAGGCAGTTATTGATGAGTTAAATCAATATGCAAAAACTATCTTATTTGATACAGGTAAAGCTTCTTTTAAAGAAGAAACAGATAAAGTTTTACAAGCAATGACAGCTATATTTAAGAAATATCCTAGAGCTGACTTCACAATAGAAGGTCATACAGATAGTGTTGGTAGAAAAACAAGTAACCAATTATTATCAGAAAGACGTGCCAATGCAGTTAGAGATTACTTAATTGCTAACGGAATTAGTGCTCAGCGACTAAGTGCTGTAGGATATGGAGAAGACAAGCCTATAGATTCTAATAGAACAAGAGCTGGAAGAAAAAATAACAGACGTGTAGAAGTTAAATTAAATAACTAATTATTTAATAACTCATCACATAAAGATTAAAAAACGCTCCGATATACTCGGAGCGTTTTTTATTTTTATAACATGCAAAGTTTCTTAAGAACAGTCTTAGAGCAATTGAAAAATAAGGCATTAAAACTTGATAGCCTATTATTTATTTTGCCAAATAAAAGAGCTGGACTGCATTTAAAGCACCAACTAAGCCATTTAATTGAACAACCATCATTTGCGCCACAATATATAAGCATTGAAGAATTTGTTCAAAACCTATCTGGTTTAACCAAACTATCTAATACAGAGCTACTTTTCAAGTTTTATGATATCTACACCGCTTTAACCCCAAAAGACGAACAAGAAACATTCAATAGCTTTATTTCCTGGGCACAAATACTATTACAAGATTTTAATGAGATAGACCGATTCTTAGTGAATCAAGATCAAATTTTTGATTATCTAAATGCTATTAAGGAATTAAATCACTGGTCTTTAGAAAAAAATCAAACAGAATTTATAAAAAACCATCTCAAGTTCTGGCGTAAAATAAAAACCTATTATAAAGAATTCCAGCATCGATTAATATTAGAAAAACAAGGTTATCAAGGTTTAATTTACAGGCAGGCCGTAGAAAATCTAGAGTATTACTGTAATGAAAATAAGCAAACACATATTTTCGTAGGATTTAATGCGCTCAATACCTCAGAGAGTATCATTTTTCAAGAACTTTCTAAAAATGGTATTGCCGAAATTTTCTGGGATATAGATCATCATTTTCTCAATGCGCCTATTCACGGCGCCAGTCATTTTATAAAACAGTATAAAGCAAAATGGAATCTGTATGAAAACGCACCGCTTAATTACATTTCTAACACCTATTCCGAGAAAAAAGATATCAATGTTATTGGTATTCCTAAACAGATAAATCAGGCTAAATATGTTGGAAGTATTCTTGACGAAATATCTAAACACAATAAGAGTCTTTCCAATGTTGCCATTGTTTTAGGTGAAGAACAGTTACTAACACCTATTTTAGCTTCAATACCTGAACACATAACAGCTATTAATGTTACTATGGGATTGTCTTTAAGCACAATACCTTTGGCGTTATTATTTGATCAACTATTTCGCTTACATAAAAAATCTACCAACACATTCTATTACAAAGACGTTCTTAATATTATAGGACATCCATCTTTATTACAACTATCAAACCTTAATGAAAAAGAGCATTATATTAAATTTTGTGAAGACTTAAACCAAAGTAATGTTGCTTATTTAAAATTAGAAGACTTTCCTACATATTTAGATAAAGATCTTACCAAGCTATTGTTTAGTGACTGGAATAACGATGTAACTATTGCGTTACGTTCATGCAAGACGCTTATTCAATTGATGAAAGCGCAGCTAAATATAAAAAAGAAACAAAATAGTCTAGAATTAGAATACCTCTACAGATTCCATAATCTCTTTAATGAGTTAGAAACTTTAAATTCAAAACATGGTCGTATCCAGGACATCACAACGCTATATCGTATTTATAAGGAATTACTGAGTTCTGAAACTTTAGATTTTCAAGGCGAGCCATTAGAAGGCCTTCAAATTATGGGTATGCTAGAATCCAGGGCCTTAGACTTTGAAACTCTTATTATTACAGGTGTTAATGAAGGTATTTTACCAGCAGGTAAAACTCAGAATTCATTTATTCCTTTTGATGTTAAAATAGAACATAATCTACCAACGTATAAAGAAAAAGACGCTATATACACCTATCACTTCTTTAGACTACTACAACGTGCTAAAACTGTTTACATTCTATATAATACTGAAATTGACACCTTAAAAGGCGGTGAAAAAAGCAGATTTATTACGCAACTAGTATTTGAAGGTATTCACCAGATAACACATCGAATTGCATCACCAAAAACAGACGTTATTGCAAAAAAAACAATAACAATCAAAAAAACTGATGCTGTAATCTCTCAGATAGAAAACATTGCAGCTCTGGGATTTTCTCCATCATCATTAACCAACTATATGAGAAATCCACTGGATTTTTATTATGAAAAAATTCTTGGTGTTAAAGCATTTGAACATATTGAAGAACACATCGCATTAAACACATTAGGTTCCGTTATACATAATACACTTGAGGACTTCTATAAACCTTTAGAAGGGCAACTACTCACACTAGATTATCTGAACAGCTTAAAAGAAAAGATAGATGATGCCGTAACGACACATTTTAAAAAATTATATCATAAAGGTAACTTTAAGCAAGGAAAAAACCTCATCATTTTTGAAATCGCAAAACGCTATATTTCCAATTTTATAAACAAGGAAATTAATGATCTAAAGCAAGGACATATCATTAAAATTATAGCTATTGAAGCTGAAGAAACAATTGATATGCCAATAGATGATGTATCATTTCCTGTAAAGTTAACAGGCAAAGTCGATAGAATTGATAGCTTTAATGGGACCACAAGAATTATTGACTATAAATCTGGGAAAGTAGAGCAAAGCAAGGTAGAAGTTCTAGATTGGGAAGACATAACAACCAATTATGAAAAGTACAGTAAATCATTCCAAGTGTTGTGCTATGCGTATATAATGACTAAAAAACAGCGTATAAGTTTACCTTTAGAAGCAGGTGTCATTTCCTTCAAAAATTTAAACTCTGGTTTTATAAAATTCTCAAAAAAAGAATCGCCAAGAGGCAAAAAAGACTACACTATTACTGAAGATATTCTCATTGAGTTTGAAATTGAACTTAAAAAATTAATTACCGAAATTTGTGATTCTAATATTGACTTTATCCAAAAAGAACTTAATTAATGCATATTGAAAAAAACATCGTTTTAATAAGAGCTGATAAAAAATCTATAGTTTTAGATACGTTTTATAATCCAGAATTGCCTCAACAAGCAATCGTTATTTTCTGTCATGGTTACAAAGGCTTTAAAGATTGGGGCGCATGGAACATAATGGCAGAACAAATTGCCAATGCAGGTTTTTGTTTTATAAAATTTAATTTTTCTCATAATGGTGGCACTATTGAAAATCCTATAGATTTTCCAGATTTAGACGCATTTGGAAATAATAATTATACCAAAGAATTGGACGATTTAAATGATGTCCTCGATTGGGTTGAAGCTACTTTTAAAAATAATAAGGCTGTTAATACTTCAAAAATATATCTAATCGGTCATAGCCGTGGTGGTGGTATTTCAATCTTAAAAACAGCTGAAGATTCACGCATGAAAAAACTCGTAACGCTTGCTAGTGTATGTGATTTTGAAAAACGAACCGTAAGCATTGATGATTTAAGTAAATGGCAGAAAAATGGAGTTACATACATCACTAATGGCCGTACCAAACAGCAAATGCCACATTATTATCAATTCTATGAAAGCTTTATAGCCAATAAAGAACGCCTGAATATTAAAAATGCTACGAAACAAATTACAGTACCTCAGCTTATTATTCACGGTGATACAGATACCTCAGTCAAAATTGATGAAGCTCATAATTTACAGGAATGGAATCCTA
>CAZECB010000048.1:0-9432 GCA_964510745.1 uncultured Flavobacteriaceae bacterium
AATGGCATTGAAATGAATAAACAATTTAATGGTAGACCACAGTGGAGCAACTGGGGAGGTATAAATGATGTATTACGAAATCAAGAGTTTACCATGGGGTTTTCTGTAAACGATTATAGTTTTGGAGATATAGCAGGGACTACAAATATTGTTTTAAGAGCTTCAAAATACAGAAAAGGTGGACGTTTTTCAACAGCTGGAGCAAACAGAACCTATCAAGGTAGACTTATGGCAAGCTATAATTCAGGAATTTTAAAAGGAGGTTGGTCTTATTCCGTTTTAGCATCTCGAAGATTTGGAAATCAAGGATTTATTGAAGGCACAATATATGATGCTAATTCGTTTTTCACAACTATTGAAAAGCAAATTAATAAAAAACATAGCTTAAATCTTGTTGGTATTTATGCCAAAAATAGAAGAGGACGTTCTACAGCAATTACAAATGAAATTTTTGAGTTAAAAGGAAGGGATTATAATCCGCTTTGGGGATTTCAAGAAGGCGAAATTAGAAATAGCCGTGTTAGAGAAATAGAAGAACCTATTGTAATGCTAAATCATTTTTGGGATATTTCACCTAAAACGACACTAAACACAAATGTATCGTATCAATTTGGAAAAATAGGGAATACAAGAGTAGATAATGGCGGCACTCAATTATTTGTAGATCAAAATGGAAGAGAAGTGTTTTTAGGAGGCGCAAGAAACCCTGACCCGTCGTTTTTCCAAAATTTACCAAGCTTCTTTTTACGAGATTCAAACCCTTCAGCAGCAGATTTTAGAAATGCGTTTATTGCAAGAGATGAGTTTGTAAATGACGGTCAATTTAATTTTGAAGCTTTATATAGGGCTAATGTAATACAAATAGAAAATGGGAATAATGCCACTTTTATTATTCAAGAAGATCGAACAGATGATACTCAGTTGTCTGTAAATTCAATTTTAAATTCACAACTCGCAGAGAATATCATATTAAATACAGCAATTAATTATAGAAGACTTAAAAGTGAAAATTTTGCAAATGTAAAAGATCTTTTAGGAGGCACTGGATTTTTAGATATTGATAGTTTTTTTGATGATGATGTTAATACAATTGTTGGTGATGTTGCGCAAAGTGATTTACGTAATCGTAATAGAGTTGTCAGAGAAGGTGATCGTTATAAATATAATTATGAAATAAATGCAAATGTGATTAGTGGGTCTGCACAAGCACAATTTAAGTACAATCATCTAGATTTTTTTATTGGTGCTAACCTCTCTCAAACTAATTATCAAAGAAACGGATTGTTTGAAAATGGAAATTTCCCAGGAGCAGCATCGTTTGGAAAAAGTGAACAATTAAATTTCACTAACTATGGCGGTAAAATTGGAGCAACGTATAAAATCACAGGGCGGCATGCTTTAAGTTTTAATGGCGGTTATTTTACAAAGGCGCCAACCATTAGAAATTCATTTCCTAATGCGAGACAAAACAACAATACAGTTACAGGGCTTGAAAGTGAAACCATTCAATCATTAGACGTTAATTATATTTTCAGATCTCCAATTGTAAAAGCAAGATTAACAGGATATTATGCGGGATTTCAAAACGGAACAGATATCTCTTTCTTTTTTACAGAAGATTTAGCAAGCTTAGGAAATGATGGAAATGCGTTTGTGCAAGAAGTGTTAACTAATATAGAACGTAGAAATTTAGGTGCAGAATTAGGCATTGAAGCACAAGTAACGTCGACGATTAAATTGAAAACAGCAGCATCAGTTGGGCAAAATGTATATACTAATAATGCTAATTTATATTTAACAAGTGATGATTTTGATGGTGAATTACGCTTTGGCAACGGAAATACAAATCTTAAAAATTTACATGTGGCAGGAGGTCCAGAACGTGTATTTCAATTTGGATTTGAGTACAGAGATCCAAGTTTTTGGAATATAGGGATTACTAGCAATTATTTTTCTAATGCTTATATAGACCCAAGCGCGTTGGCACGATCTGAAAATTTTACTTTAGATTTTGATGGATTACCTATTAATAATTTTGATACTGATATTGCAAGTGAATTATTAAAACAAGAAGAGTTTGATGATTATGTGTTAATTAATGTTACAGGAGGAAAATCATGGCGAGCAGGAAATTATTTTATTGGTTTTTTTGCAACTATAAATAATGCATTAAACCAAAATTATAAAACAGGAGGATTTGAACAATCAAGAATCGCAAAGTTTAACAGACTTCAAGAGGATCAATCTCGTACAAACGGACCACTTTTTGGAAATCGATTTTTCTTCGGAAATGGAACCACATACTATTTAAACTTATACCTCAGGTTTTAAAATAAAAATACAGACTGATGAAAACACCTAATCTCAATATAGTACTAAGGTTATTAATAATTTTAATACTAACGTCTTGTGTTCAAGATGATGATTTTCAAGTACCAGACATTACCATTCAAGAGCCTGTAATTGATGGTGATGTGATTACTATTAATGCTATTGCTGGGCTTTTAGCACAAGCGCAAAATAATAACAATGACACTTTCACATTTGAAAATACCAATCAATACATTTCTGGATTTGTCATATCTAGCGATGAGTCAGGAAACTTTTTTGAAGAATTAATATTACAAGATGCTCTCGAAAATCCAACCATAGGGATTAAATTATTAATAGATATCAATCCGTTATTTACACGATATGAATTAGGACGACGCATTTTTATAAAATTAGATGGATTAACGGTTGGTATTACTAATGGCGTATTTACTATTGGGGTACAAAACGGAACTACTGTAAGTCAAATACCAGCGCCTTTAGAAGACCAATTTATTCAACGCTCCACAGAAATAGGAGAACTAATTCCACTTCCTGTTAATTTAGATCAATTAAATAATAATTTGACGAACCTTTATGTAGCAGTACAAAATGCTCAATTTAATATCTCTGAAATAGCATTAACCTATGCTTCAGAACTAGCAGATGAGTTTGATGGTGAGCGTATATTAGAAAGTTGTGATAGTAATTTAAATATCGTGTTCAGCACAAGCACATTTGCTGATTTTAGAACTTTGCAATTACCTACACAACGAGGTGTGATTAATGGTATTTTAACAAAAAACTTTTTCGGTGACACATTCAATTTAGTTGTAAATACACCAGCAGATATAAATTTTGATAATCAAGAACGCTGTGATACTATAGTTGTAGATTGTGGATTAGGAGATACCCAAGGAAATATTATTATTTTTGAAGATGATTTTGAAACGCAACGCACAAGAGAATTAATTTCTGGAAATGGATGGACTAACTTTATACAAGAAGGCAATGAAGGCTTTGAAGCCTTTCGATCTAGTGGAGCTAGCCCTTCATTAGGTATTTCTGCTAGAATAGGATCTCGTAATTCTGGAGATGCGAGTTCTATAGCTTGGTTAATCACTCCCGAAATTAATTTAGATACTCAAGATAATGAAACATTTCAGTTTATGACGTCTAATAGTTTTGCTAATGCCAGTAATTTAGAAGTCTTGTTATCTACAGATTGGAATGGTGATGAAGCAACTATAGTAAATGCAACTTGGGTAATAGTGTCATCAGCATTTATTGTAGGTGATGATGACTTTTTTGGAGATTGGTTTGATTCTGGTAGTGTAGATTTATCCTGTATTTCTGGAACAGCACATATTGCATTTAGATATACCGGGAATGGCGATCCTTCTTTTGATGGTATTTATGAATTGGATGAAATTAGTATTGACTATGAGTAATTTTTAAATAGCTTTTCCAAATAAAACAGAGTCTTGTTCTATAAAAACAGTAGGAGTCACCCCAGTGTAATGTTTGAAAAATGAAGATAAATGATTTGGCTCTTCAAAACCTAAATGAAATGCAATTTCTCTAACAGTATAATTTTGATTAAGCATCAATTTTGCGCTATTAATAAGTTCATTTCTAATTAATTGACCAAGAGACATATTCATTTTAAGCTTTACTTTTTTTGAAAGCCCTTTGACGCTCATATTCATTTTATCTGCATAAAATTGTAATGAATGTTCTTCTTTATGAAAATTTCTCAATAAATAAGTAATATCTTGAGAGAATAAATCTCTATTGAGATAGTCAAAATTATGCCTAAACTCTTTTGGAGTTTGCCCTAGAGACTTTTTAAATACACGATTAAAATAGGCAGGGTCTTTAAATCCTTTTTCATAAGCAATCTCTTTAATACTTTTACCTGAAAAAGCAATGTCTTTTTGACTCTCTAATAGTATTTTTTTATTTATTAAGGTATTAATAGTGATTCCTAATTTATTCTTTATTAAAGACTGAACATTAATATTTTTTGAAGTTATTGTATGTATTAATTTTTTGCTGTTAATTTTATTTAAATACTCTTGGTCAATAATATCTTTAATATCAAAAATAACTTGGTATTCATCTTTTTCAGCTTGAAAAGGATTTTGCCAGTACCACTGCTCTGTAGAAATATCAATAATTTTTTCAGCATCAGTATTAAATACACTTTGAGATAAAAAAAGCTGGCAGTCTGAACATTCTTCAAAATCAATATAACCTAAAGAAATGATATGCTTAAATAACACTCTAACATCCTTAGAGTTAAACATAATTTCGTTAGGGAAATCTATAAAGCGAACAACAAAATCATCAGATAAAAATTTAACATACTGCCCTTTTTCTAAGTAAATGCCTTTATCCTTCCAATCAGGGTAATTTTCAAAATCTACTTGAATATTACCAGAACCTTTAAGAATATGTACAAGGGTATATTTTTCTATAAAATAGACCTTATTAATTTCAGCTTCTATTTTTTTAACCATAAAGAGTAGTTAAACTAATCTTAACTTATGTCGTAAAAGCATAGTATTATCATACAAATTTATTAGGGAATAAGTAAACTCTATATTGTTTTTGACTTTTCAAATTTTAAAAAGTACAATTCTTTGCGTTTTTCTTGTAGCATTTTAGAGATCATTATGTTTGATTTTTGCATTTAATAAACATTAAAATTTAAAAAGTTATGAAATTTGTTACAAAAAAAATACATGCATTTCTAGATTATCCAGTTGCTGTTTCATTAATAGCACTTCCATTTTTGTTAGGCTTAGGTGAATCATCTCCTATTGCAGCTCAACTTTCAATCGCTACAGGAGTTGCGGCATTTATTTTAACATTACTTACAGATCATCATCTAGGAGCGCTTCGAGTGATTCCTTATAAATTTCACTTAATTGTAGATTTCTTAGTAGCTATAGTATTTATTTTAGCACCATTCATTTTTTCTTTTCAAGGATTAGATGCTATTTACTATTGGGTTATTGGAGCAACTGTACTTGTTGTAGTTGGTTTACATAAACCAGAACCTGTAGCAGCTTAATTATAAAGATTTAGAAAGACTTATTAATAAAATAAGAATAAGTCTTTCTCTTTCTAAATTTAAGTTTATTTATAGATTGAATTAAATTTCAAACTCTACAATCAAAGGGCTATGATCACTATGTGCAGTCCAATATTTATGTTTTCCTACAGAAACATTTTTTAGTCGTTTCATAAAATAATTGGAAGCAAAGCAGTAATCTAAATGATAGGGTTTAGTAATGTCTTTATATAAAAAGAAAGTGGGATGTAACTCCTTACCTTGTTCTTGATTGTAAAACACGTGATACGTACTTTGAATACCTAAACCTTCTAGTTTTTCTACAATTTTAGAATGATTAGCAATTCTACTAGGTTTGTCCCAAAACGTATTACTGTTTAAATCACCAGCAAGAATTATTTTTTTATGTTTTAGTAATTCTGAATAGTAATGAATAGCATTCCAAGTTTGTGCGCCATAATTATCACCATTACTAGGTTTTTGGCCCCAAATGGCTAATAAAATAAATTCGATAGATTTATTTTTAATTAGTAGAGGGATTACATATTTAAAATCAAGGTTATGATCTTTCAATGGTGTAATTGTAAAATCAGAATAAGAATAAACACCAATTCCTTTATGAATATTATCACCATACCAAAATGCAGATTTAGGGTGATGATCTTCTTTTTTAAATTTTAATTTTTCTAAAGATTCGCTCTCTGGAATAATTAAAATATCAGGAACTTCATTAAGTATAAATTCTGCTTTTTTTCGAAATGCCATTTGACAATTCCAGACAATAAGTTTCATAAAATTATAACCTTAGTCCAACCCCTATTTTAACAATATTTAAATTATTATTAAAAGACGTATCGGGAATATTATTATCTGCATTCAGTCTAATAAAATCGTATTGAATTTGTACGAATAGTGTTTTAAAAACATCATAAGCAAAACCAATATTTGCATTAATACCATTTTGAGTATCACTATCATTAAAATTATTTAATCCATTAGCTACAGATACATCAATAATTAAAAAAGAATATCCTAATTCTATAAAGGGGTGAAGTTTGGTGATCGGTAAATTTAATTCTGCGTAAAATTTAGGTTGAATAGTATATGCATTACTATTAACCCCAATATTTTGAAGCGTATTATTTTGTAAAATACCACCATTTAAAGATGCGCCTATAGTGAAGATCCCTGTATTTAAAAACCTATATTTTGCACCAATATCAATAATACCGTCAAAGTTTTCTGCTAAAAAATTATTACCTGTAGCAATTGGAAAATTAGCTTCTAGACTAAATCTTGAATTTTGTGAAAATAATTGAGTTGAAAATAATAATATAAGAAGGAATGATAATTTCTTCATCATAAATAATCTTTTTAAACGAATATAAGTAATTAATTGATAGATAAAAATAGTAGAATATACCAACATTAACGACCTCTTAGTATCATAATATCATATTTTTTATGTTATTTGTAGTACATAAATTTATTTTGATGAAGAAACTCATTTTTTTAGTCACACTTCTATTTGGTCTTATAGGCTCATCTCAAATTTTAGAACCCGTAAAATGGGAGTTTGAATCTAAAAAACTAAGTGATAATACTTATGAATTATCATTTATTGCAAATATAGAAACACATTGGGCTGTATATTCTCAATTTTTAGATGAAGGAGGGCCTATACCAACCACCTTTGTTTTTGATGAAAATGATGATTACAAAAGAGTCGATGAAGTTTTAGAATCTGACGAAAATAAAGTCACAAAACACGATCCTGTGTTTGATATGCAAGTATCTAAATTTTATGACAGAGCCGTATTTAAGCAAATTATAACTATAAATAATCCAGAGACACTAGTAAGTGGTAGCTTAACTTTTATGACCTGTGATGATGAACGTTGTTTAGCTCCAGAAGAAGTGCCGTTTGAATTTAATTTTGCTGAAAATAATACTAAAGAAGCGCTTTCATTTAATCAACAACAAATTTTAGAACCCGTGAAATGGGATTTTAATCCTGTAAAAATAGATGACACGACGTATGATTTAATATTTACTGCAAATATAGATGAAGACTGGGCATTGTATTCACAGTTTATAGAAGAAGGAGGCCCAAATCCAACAACATTCACTTTTGAAGCTAATGATGATTTTGCATTAATTAAAAACGTTGTAGAATCTGATAAAAATAAGATGACTAAACACGACCCTGTGTTTGATATGAAAGTTGCTAAGTTTTATAATCAAGCTAGTTTTACACAACGAATAAAGTTAAACACGCTAAAAACAATTGTGAAAGGGGAGTTGTTGTTTATGTCTTGTGATGATAGAGTCTGTGTGTTTCCTCCAGAAACAGAGTTTCAATTTAATATCAACTCAAATGGTGAAAGTACAGGTTTTGACTTGTCAAAAATAAATACAGAAGACACTAATGTTAATAATGATGCTAATAAATTACTTTATGGGATGTCTCCTGAGGATATAATTTCATCCTCTGTAAAAGTAGAACAAGGTAAATCACTTTGGAGTATTTTTGCATTAGGCTTCTTTGGAGGCTTATTAGCCTTACTAACACCTTGTGTATTTCCAATGATTCCATTAACCGTTAGTTTTTTTACAAAAAGCGGTAGTGATAAAAAAGGAGGGATTTCAAAAGCGATATTGTATGGCTTTTTTATACTAGCCGTATATTTAGTATTAAGCGCGCCGTTTCATTTATTAGATTCTGTAAACCCAGATATATTAAATGAAATATCTACTAATGTTATTTTAAATGTTATTTTCTTTATTGTTTTCGTCTTTTTTGCATTTTCATTTTTTGGATATTATGAATTAACACTACCAAATAGTTGGATGGAAAAAACAACTAAAGATGAAAATATAGGAGGTGTTTTAGGTGTCTTTTTTATGGCACTAACTTTAGCTTTAGTATCCTTTTCATGTACAGGCCCTATACTAGGATCATTATTAGCAGGATCATTGAGTACTGATGGAGGTGCGTGGCAATTAACTGCAGGAATGGGTGGTTTTGGTGTGGCTTTGGGTTTACCATTTGCATTATTTGCAATGTTCCCTAATATGCTTAACAGTTTGCCTAAATCTGGTGGCTGGTTAAATACCACTAAAGTTGTTTTAGGATTTTTAGAATTAGCATTAGCATTTAAATTTTTATCTAATGCAGATTTAGTGCAGCATTGGGGGCTTTTAAAAATAGAAGTATTCCTAGGATTATGGATTATTATTTTTGCTGGATTAGCATTGTATGCTTTTGCTAAAATTAAATTCCCTCATGATTCACCAATTAAAAAGCTGTCTTTTTTTAGAATTTCTTCAGGAATTTTAGTGACTGCTTTTGTAGTATACTTAGCATCTGGATTTAGAGTAAATAAAGAAACTCAAACCTTTAAACCTTTAACATTATTAAGTGGATTAGCTCCACCTGTAGGCTATAGTATTTTATACCCTAAAGAAGCACCAGGAAATTTAACCTCATTTAAAAACTTACAAGAAGGGATTGCTTATGCTAAAAGCGTAAACAAACCTATAATGATTGATTTTACTGGCTACGCTTGTGTTAATTGCCGTAAAATGGAAGAGAATGTATGGCCAGATGAAACAATTAACGGATATATAAAAGATAAATATGTGCTAATTTCACTCTATGCTGATGACAAAACGAAACTCCCTGAAAGCGAACAATTAGAAGTGGAGCGTGCAAATGGAAGTATTAGAAAACTAAAAACCATTGGACATAAATGGTCTCATTTTCAAACGCAATTTTTTCAATCAAATACGCTACCATATTATGTGTTGCTTACTCCAGATGGAAAACAGGTATTGAATCAACCCGTTGGTTATACTCCTAATAAGGAAGACTATGCTAATTTTTTAAAAGAAGGTTTAGAAGCTAATTCAATAATTAAGTAAAATTTTCGTTTTAAGGTGCAGATCGTCGTAAAATAATAAAGATGTTTAGTTTTTAAATTTAATTTATATAGCTTTGAAACGAATCCCTAATCTTTTTAAAAATGCTTGACAATTTTTGG
>CAZECB010000049.1:0-9377 GCA_964510745.1 uncultured Flavobacteriaceae bacterium
ACTAAATGCTTAACTATTGCTAAATGTATTTCAGTATAATTCATTATTGGGGAAATGAAAGTTAAATATATACTTTTTGAGTCAAATTATCAAGTTATTGAACATTAAGCACTTTGATCATAATGAATTGAAAAATTTAAAGTCTACTATATGAAATTATTAAGGGTCATATCCGTCTCATTTAAATAGATAGATGGTATAGTAGAAGGTAAATACAAATACATAGCATCTGAGTTGAAAAGATTATATTACTAATGTAACACTTCTTCAAATAATAGCTACCTCTCTCCATTAAAAGTTTTGTAAACTAAAAATATATCTTTCTTGTATAAATCAATAATTAAAATTTAATACCCGTAAAAATGATAAAAACAAAATATCTATATTTGACTTAGTACCAAATATAAAAACGTAATGTTTATAACTTGCCTTACATTGCATACTAAATATTAGAATACCTATTTAAATTATATGAGTTCAAATCAAAATAAGACTTTAAGAAGTAAACTGTTTCGTCATCTTGATGGTATTGTTATTTGCCCTAGTGCTTACACTTTAAAAAAACATGGTGTCACAGATTATTTATTACAAAATAAAAAAGTAGACTTAAAAGAGCTTACTACTAAATTCAAAGCTAATGAAGGATATTTAAACGTTGCTTTACGAGGACTCTGTTCTCAAGGGTGGCTTATTCAACATGCTGACAATCAAAATAATTCTGTTACATATGAAATAAATGAAGAGTCTGAAATAGCTTTCAATTATTTTTATCTCTATAAAGATGTTGTAGATTTATTACAAATGTCTGAAAATTTTCATCAGAGAAAATTTGAAATTGAGCCCTTTTTAAAACTGGAACGTATTTATCAAAAGTACAAAACCAACTATGAAATAGAACTGTCTAAAAATAAGCTTCAAAGGAAAATTGAAAAACAGATTTTAATGCATATTGAAGGGCTTATAGTAGGACCTACAATTGTACATATGGGTATTACCGGTATGTTTCATAAGTATTTTATGGAGTCTAGGTTTAGACCAGAAGAGTTTCATAAAAATCATCAAGAGTTTGGCAGATTGTTAAATATATTAACAGATCTAGGTTGGTTTAACGAAAAAAATGGTTCTTATGAATTTAATGATTTTGGATTGTTTTTTGCTAAAAGAGCTAGTGCATATGGTGTTACAGTTTCTTATATCCCTACACTTAGAAAATTGGACGATCTCATATTTGGAGACCCATTAATCCTTAAAAATATGGCAACTGAATCTCACGAAGCACATGTTGATAGAGAGATGAATATATGGGGTAGTGGTGGTGCTCACAGTTCATATTTCAAAGTAGTAGATGAAATCATCATTGATCTTTTCAATAAACCAATAGAAGAGCAACCTAAAGGTATACTTGATATGGGTTGTGGTAATGGGGCATTTCTACAGCATTTATTTTCAGTTATTGAAAGTCAAACCTATAGAGGTGCTATTTTAGATGAATATCCTTTAAAGATAATTGGAGTAGACTATAACGAAGCTGCGTTAAAAGTTTCTAGAGCAAACCTTATTCAAGCAGATATATGGGCGAAAATAATTTGGGGAGATATTGGAAACCCCAAACTTCTAGCCAAAGATCTAAAAGATAATTATGATATAAAATTAGAAGATTTACTTAATACAAGGGCTTTTTTGGATCATAATAGAATTTGGAAAGATCCTCACAATAAATCATCAAGAATTAGTTCATCAACTGGTGCATATGCCTATCTAGGTAAAAAAATTGATAATAATTTGGTTTCTGAATCACTTAAAGAGCACATTGAAAAATGGACTCCTTATGTTGGGAAATTTGGCTTATTATTAATTGAACTACATACCATAAAACCAGAGTTGGTTTCCCAAAATATAGGAAAAACTGCAGCCACTGCTTATGATTTAACACATGGGTATTCAGATCAATATATTCTTGAAATAGATGAATTCTTGAATCTAATTCAAGAAGCTGGCTTGACTCCAGATATGAGTATATTCAGGAAGTTTCCTAATTCTAACTTTGCTACAATATCAATTAGTTTATTGAAATCTATAGCCTAACTAATGAAAAAAATCATTGTTTTTTAACTTTTATTTTTATACTTCTTAATTTTTTTATGCAAGAAAAGATTATTAAATATCGCTTCATTATAGTAGTCACAGCTTTTGTGATTACTATACTTTCTTTTTTTACTTTCCCTAATCTAAAAGTCAATGCCAATTTAGATGATTATGTGCCAGACACTATTAAAAACAAGGTATACCTCAAAACTTTAGATAGCATTTTTGGAGGAAGTGAAGTTATTTTAATTATGCTTCATTCAGATAATGTTATTAATACTTCTACATTAAAACGATTAGAAGTTATAGCTACTGATTTATGTGAATTAGATGGTATTGATAGTTGTATTTCGCCTTTTGATATTAAAAATATTTCTTATGAAGATGAAATAACATCCATAGATCCTTTTTTTGGAGATCTTTCAGAGGATCAAATCAATTTTTCAGAATTAAAACATAGCATTTCTAATAACACTATGGCGAGTCGTTTTTTTTCTAAAGATTTTAGTTTGATTTCCTTAGTACTTACAAAAAACACTAAAACTCCTGATACTATTATTGACGATATTAAAAACATTATCAATAATCACTCAGGTAATGAAGAAGTCATTATTGGCGGACTCCCTTTTATAAGGCATTCTATTTCAGGCTATATTCAAAATGATATTGTCTTTCTATTACCAACAGCTATGGTACTCATGGTATTTATGCTTTATTTTTCATTCAGAGAATGGAAAGGTGTATTTCTGCCATTTGTTGTAGTATTAATGAGTGTAATTTTATCTTTTGCAGTGATGTCACTTTTGGGATGGCAAATCTCTTTATTTAGTATTTTAATGCCTATTATGATTATTGCTATTGCTAACGATTATGGTATTCATCTCATTGCACGCTATCAAGAGTTAATTCAAGACTCTAAAAGTTATAGCATGAAACAGATTTGTAAACAGATATATGCAGATCTTAAATGGCCTATTTTAATTACTGCATCAACAACCATTTGTGGTGTTTTAGGTTTACTTACACACACCATGATTCTTGCTGCCCAATTAGGTATTTTAACGGCTATTGGATTAGGGTTTTCACTTGTATTAAGTCTATGGTTTTTACCCGCCATACTATCTTACTTTAAGCCTTCTAAAACATTTATTAAAACTACACAAGGCAAGATTACTCGTATTGATCGTTGGTTAAACCGATTAGGGCATTGGATTACGACTTACCCAAAACGCATTATCATAACGTCTATTTTTATAAGTTGTATTGGTATTTTAGGAGTTTTCTTTTTAAAAGCAGATACTAATATAGAAAGTTATTTTTCGGGAGAGTCAGACGTAAAACGCTCTATTGAAGTGATTAATGATAAATTTGGAGGAGCGCAGTTTATTTCGGTTTTATTTTCAGGTGATGTGCTTTCTCCTAAAGTTATCAATCAAATGGATGCTTATGAAAAAGAACTTGTTAAAAATCCGCATGTTGGCTTGGTAAGTTCTCCTGCAACCTTAATTAAAGAATTAAGTAAAGGGTTTTATAATCCAATTGAATCTAGTTACAATCAAATTCCTGAAACATCTGATGAAATTTTTCAATTATTGGAACTGTTTTTATTGAGTGGAGATGAAGACGCTATTTTACAGTTTTTAGATTACGATTATGAAAATGCTCGGATGCTTATTAGTCTTAAAAATATTAATAAAAGTGCTGATAGTAAAAGTGTTGTACAATTAATAAAATCACTTACTAAAAACGATCCTAATGTTCAATTTGTAGCTGGCTCAAGCCTTACAGAAATTCAATTAGCAGATTTAGTTGTTAAAGGTCAAATAAAATCATTAATCTTTGCGATGACAATCATTTTTATCTTATTAAGTATTGTTTTTAGATCTCCTAAAGCAGGATTATTATCTAGTCTACCATTGTCTATTGCTATTTTAGTTTTATTTGGATTAATGGGGTTGTTTGGTATTTCTTTAGATATTGCAAATGCCTTATTATCATCTATAATGATTGGAGTAGGTGTTGATTATACCATCCATTTTCTTTGGCGCTTTAAAACTGAACGAAGTAATGGGTTATCTCATAAAGACGCGGCAAAAATTACAATCTCTACCTCTGGAAGGGGAATTATTATTAATGCAATCTCTGTAATTATAGGGTTTTCACCTCTCATATTATCAAATTTTACGCCACTTAAATTTTTTGGCGCACTAATTGTTATTTCTATTACAACTTGTTTAATTAGTTCGCTGTTATTAATTCCATCTATTGTAATTTTAACAAAACCTAAATTTCTTGAAAAACATTAGAAATAATCATATCATTTATGACAAAATTTATTAAAATTACTTTTCTTGTTTTAATCACTTATCTTCCTTTAAAAGCTCAAAATGCGCCTGCTATTTTCAAAAAAGCAACTTCTCAATTGTTAATGACTGATATGGAGTTGATTATTGAGGTCAATGAGATTAAAAAAAATGGAAGAGTTACAGAAAAACGATTTCAAGTATTAATAGGGACATTTGATAACGAAGAAAAAATAAAAACAAAAATATTAAAACCCGAACGCGCAAAAGGTATTGCTATTGTTTTAACAAAGTATCCTGATAAAATAGGTTTAATTGAAATTTTTACTCCAGCTAATGGTAAAACGCGTAAAATGAAAGCGACTCAAAAAAATATTGAATTAGTAGGGTCCGGGGCATTAATATCTAATTATATTTCTAGAAATCAAGCAGAATTAAATATACGTTATATTGAAAAGCTACAAATTGATGATAAATCTTATCATAAAATAGAAGTGAAAGACAAAATTAATAATGAGAACAAAAAAGAAGAGTTTTTAATTGAAGAACAAACACTTCATATTTCGCTAATTACTACTTATGATTCTAATGCCAAGAAAGAGAGTATTACCAAGTTATCTGATTTTAAAAAATTAGGAGATAAAATACATCCTAAAAAGATCTCTACTGAAGATATAAAAAACAAAAATACTACTCAAATAAAAGTATTGGATATTAAGTCAATACAGGATTTAAAAATTGAAGACTTTAAAACAAATACTGATAGTAATAATTAGAATTTATCAATGATTTCTATTAAATATTTATTGACAAAACTCAATAAAGGTTGTTTTTGATAATTTAAAATACTCTAGAAGATTAATTTTTTATGCTACTAATTTAGCACTTCATTTAAAAGGTCTATAGTATTCACATACAATAAATTATATTATGTATTTCTGCTCCCATAAAAATATAATATGTTATATATTCTGATAAGAATTAATTTTATAAAGAATTTAAAGGAAAAAAACAATTATTAACCTATCTTAGAGTTGAGTTAAGTCAATAAAAACTATCATATATATTAGTTATTTTAAAAAATCATCGACTATTAAAATCTTTTTTGATTATTAAATATATACTATGTCAATAATAAAATCCTTTTCTCGCCCAGATGAAATGTCTGCGCTTTTTAAGCTAAAGTTTGGTAAACAACCTCCCCTATATAATTCTAAGAATGACAAGTTAAAATATAGTAACGATTTAAAGTATTGTTATAATACGCTTGATCAAGTATCAAGATCTTTTGCTGTTGTTATTAGGCAACTTCCATACGAGTTAAGTGTAGGTGTTTGTTTATTTTATTTAATACTTAGAGCGTTAGATTCTATTGAAGATGATATGAATTGCCCTAAGGATTTAAAAGTAAAATTACTTAGAGAGTTTCACACATATAGCTATCAAGAAAATTGGACCATCTCTAATATAGGAGATAAAGAAGAATATCGTGATTTATTAGCCAATTATGATAAAGTGAGTAGAGCATTTTTATCAATAGATAAAAAATATAGAGATATCATATCTGATATATGTCAAAAAATGGGTTCTGGAATGGCAGATTTTGTTGAGGTAGAAATACATACTTTAAAAGATTATGATCTTTATTGTCATCACGTAGCCGGATTAGTTGGTGTTGGATTATCTCAGATTTTTTCAGTTTCAGAAATTGAAGATAATGATTTGAAGTTTCAAAATACACTTTCAAATTCTATGGGTCTCTTTCTTCAAAAAACAAATATTATTAGAGATTATAAAGAAGATCTTGAAGAAAATCGTACGTTCTGGCCAAAAGAAATTTGGAGTTTATACGCATCAAATTTAGAAACTTTTTCTAAAGCCCCAAAAACCCTAAATTCTATTTCTTGTTTAAACCACCTTGTCAACAATGCATTAAACCATGTTATAGATTGCTTAGAGTATTTAAAAAAAATCAAGCATATTGAAGTTTTTAAGTTTTGTGCGATCCCCCAAGTAATGGCTATTGCAACATTATGTGAAGTTTATAATAATCCAAAAGTATTTATAAAAAATGTAAAAATTAGAAAAGGATTTGCAGCTAAACTCATTCTTAATGCTAATTCAATACATGATGTCATAAAAATTTATAAAAACATAATACTAGCAATAGAAAGTAAAATATCTGTCAAGACTCCTAAATCAAAAGAAACTCAAGAATTGATAGATCATATCAAAAATTATTTCAGCACCAATAAAGATTTGCAAAAGCTTAACTAACTACGCACTTTTTTTTTAGCAGCTCTTTTTATCGATTTCATTTTAAATCTTAAAAATTGCCCCATAATGAATATGAAATCTCCCATAGGAATCATTTTAAATGTTTCCTTAAGCGGGATGACTTTACTCAACCTAATGTTTGCATTTTTTATCCAATCCAAAGTCATTTCATTTCGCATCCAATATTTACTATCCTCTCCCATGGCATTAAGCCATTTTACACCACCATCCCATTTTCCTGCACTTCTGATAAAATAAAGAGAGAAAGCACCTATTATTTTTTGAAAATTAATGGTTTCTTGATCTTTCAATGATGAGGCTATTTTACGTAATGATTTTTTATCCAATGATTTTGTTTTCATTACTTCTGCTATCCCTTTAGCAAAAATTTGATGTTTCATCAAAATTTGATTAAAACCCATACCACAGCCATCTGGATTTAGCATTCCTGAAGATCCAAAAAATATAACATTATCTAATGCATATTTTTTTAAAGAACCAGATACAATAGTCCCTCTTAGTGTTTCTACTCTTTTTGCATTAGGTTGTTTTTCTGCAATTACTTTATCAAACTTCTCTCTTAAATCATCAGGATTTCCAATTGTATTTTTTTGTCCTTTAAACGCATATATATTAGTTTCTGTTTCACTATGCGGATGAATTCCTATATATGTGTTTTCTTCATCGTTTAATGGAAAATATTCTAATTGTAGTGGGTTTTCAAATTCAACATTTTTCATTTTAGCGCCATAAATAACCCACGCATCTTTTCGTTTTATAAGATTGTTTTTTTGAACCACAGGAGAATTAATTCCCATAGAATCAATAAGTAAATCGGCCTTATACTCCCCTAAATTAGTTTCTACTATAACGCTGTTTTGCTCTTTTTTGTAATCTATAAATGCCTCTTGTTTAACAATTGCTCCTTTAGATTTTGCTCTCTCCATCCATATTTTCAACACCTTGTTATGATCAAAAATCACACAATTATCTCTCATAAAATGTTCTGTTGTAGGTGCTGTAAATTTAATATAGCTTGTACGAACGGCAATAGCATCTTCTAATTTGTATTTTTCAGCTCTATCTTCATAACTATACCATGTAGATTGTGTTGTTCCTGGTTTTTTCTTTTCAATAACAAGAACCTTAAAATCTTTACTCAGTTCGGCTGCTGCAGACATACCTGCTGGCCCTCCTCCTGCTATAATGATATCAAATGCTTCCATAATTTTAAGAATTTAAAAATCAAATTATACACAAATTAGAAGTTATTACAATACACTTTTAAATTGCTCTAAAAAACGTACATCATTTTCACTAAGTAAACGAATGTCACTAGTTTGATGCAACAATAATGCAATACGGTCTATACCCATACCAAACGCAAAGCCCGAGTATTCTTTAGAATCAATACCGCAATTATCTAGCACGTTAGGGTCTACCATACCACACCCCATGATTTCTAACCAACCCGTACCCTTGGTCATTTTATAATCGGTTTCAGTTTCTAGGCCCCAATACACATCTACCTCAGCACTTGGCTCTGTAAATGGAAAGTATGATGGACGCAACCTAATTTTAGATTTCCCAAACATTTCTGTTGTGAAATATTGAAGTGTTTGTTTTAAATCTGCAAAACTCACGCCTTTGTCAATGTATAAGCCTTCCACTTGATGGAAAAAACAGTGTGAACGTGCAGAAATAGCTTCGTTACGATATACACGTCCTGGAGAAATAGTACGTATAGGTGGTTGGTTATTTTCCATATAACGTACTTGCACAGAACTCGTGTGTGTACGTAGCAAAATATCTGGATTGGTTTGAACAAAAAACGTGTCCTGCATATCACGAGCAGGATGATATTCTGGTAAGTTTAATGCTGTAAAATTATGCCAGTCGTCTTCAATTTCGGGGCCTTCACTTACATTAAACCCAATGCGTGAAAAAATATTTGTAATTTGGTTTTTTACCAATGAAATTGGGTGATGTGCTCCTATTTGGATTGGCTCTCCTGGTCTTGATAAATCTCCATAAGCGCCTTTTATTTCTTCATTACCTTCTAACTCTTCTTTTAAAGTATTTACTTTATTTTGAGCTGTTGTTTTTAAGGTATTAATAACTTGTCCGAATTCTTTTTTTTGGTCGCTTGCTACATTTTTAAATTCTGCAAAAAAATCGTTTAGCAATCCTTTTTTTCCTAAGTATTTAATACGAAATGCTTCAATCTCTTCTTTGGATTGTGATGAGAATGCTTCTGCTTCTTTTATAAGTTTTTTTATCTTATTTATCATAATAGCTTTCTTGTGTGCCCAATAATTATCGGGATGATTCAGTATCTGAACGGATTAGCAAATTTAATGATTTTTACGAGAATTGCGTTAAGGATTGTAGCGGCATCCTTTTATTTTTTTCAAATAAAAGATATAGTGAAAAGCCTGCCTTTTTTATCCCTAAATTATAAAATGAAATGTGCTTATTATAAAAAAAGGAACGCCCAAAAATAAAGTCTTATTTATAAAAAATGACTAATCTATATATTTTGTGTCTAAAAAATAAGTTACAATCGCTTCTTTCATCAATACACTTTGCTCTCCTGCTTTTAATGGCGGAAGTTCTGCAATAATTTTATAATGCGGCCAACCCTCTTCATCAAAATAGTCAAATTCATAATACCCATAAGGCTCTAAAAGTTTGCAAATGGAAATATGCATG
>CAZECB010000050.1:0-9129 GCA_964510745.1 uncultured Flavobacteriaceae bacterium
TTTAATTCTAACCAACGCTCGTTATCACCATCAAAATCATCCCAAAATGATTTAGGATCTGCCGAGTGGATTAATACAGGAACACCTAATTCACCGCATTTATCCCAGATGGGTGCTAATCGTGGATCGTCAACTGCAACACGATTTCCATCAACATCTTTATCTCTTAATCCTAGGCCTTTGTATATTTTTAATCCGCGCGCACCATTCCTTACATCTTCTTCTAGTTGCCTTACTGTTGTTTCAATCCATCCTGGTTTTCCAACATTTTCATTGAATCCTATATTAGCAAATACTACAAATCGGTTTGGGTAATTCGTTTTTATATTAGACACAGATTTCTTTAAATCATCACCTGAACGACCACTTAAATTGACCATCAAACCCATATTGAGCGTATCCATAGCAGCAATAACAAGTGCTAAATCTTGTGTAGGCATTCGGTATTGATGTCCATGAACATCAATGAATGGAAACTTAGCGCGTTTTATAACCTTCCCTGGAACAACAAGAGTTGATGTCGGGTTATATTCTTCAAATGTCAAGTCTTGTGCGTTAATAAATAGGCATGACACTAAAGTGATTAGTGCAAAAATGCTTGTTTTAAAATTCATATTTCTGTTAGTGTTTTAATTTTAAGGTCATAAATATACTATTCTGAATAATTAAGTCTTCAATTTTAGTAACGGTTTAACATGGTTACTATTGACCTATAACATTATAATTCTTCTAATTGTAAATTATAATCATATTGTAAATCGTCATGAAGTGCTGTGATTGCTTTTTTTATTAGTAGAATTTGGCGTTCATAAATATTAACTAGTGATACATTTACCGTCATTGTAGGTTGCATTGCTTTTAATTCTGAACAAAAATGTAACAACAGTTCTACTTCTGTTTCTTTTAATTTAGAATACCGAATATACACCTTCACACGACGTAATATCTTACGAACACTTTTTTTTATATAATGATAACTGGAGGTATTAATTTCTGTAAACTGTTCTGAAATCTCTTCTTTTACGCCTTCAATAAAATTTGCTTCATTTGAAGCTTCAAATAACAAGTAGGTCAACAATTCTTTATTCTCTTTTTTAAAACGAGATAAGCTGAGACATAAATCTACCAACTCAGCATGAGTAACATCTTTTAGCTCGTCTTTGAGTTGTTTTATTGTGGCGGTTTTCATTTGGTTTGACTACTGGTTGTTATTAGTATTTATTCTTAATTATTAAACTACTTATAACATTAATTATAAATAATAGTTGAGCAATCACTATTAATAGAACAATAATAAATATTATAATATCTAAACTTGTATTAAAGTCTGAATAACTTAATAAATGTTCAGTAGTCATCTCTTTATAAAATTGAGAAAGTATGACAATCAATATCGTGCCATTCAATGTGATTATTAAATGTAACCAGTTAAGTTTCTTAGATAAGCCCTTATTATTTTTTAACATTAGCCAATACATTATACCAATGCATCCAAAAGCAAATGATTTTAAAATTGCTAAAGTTAGGGAGGAAAACACATAATAGGTATCGTGAATATTAAAACTATGTGTATTATTTCCATTAATTAATACTACTAGAAATAGTAAAGGAGTAAAACCCAAAAAGGCAATATGTGGTTTTTCTATAAGTCTATTCATTTATATCAGAATCGTTATTGCTAATATAATGAAGCAATCTGTTTAATGCTTTCTTCCTCGTAATGACGTTAAGTTAATAATTCTTCAATAATGCTTTGAAACATTTTAATTCCAGTGGTTAACAATTCTTCTGGAAAATCATAATCTGCATGATGTAATGCTGGTGTATTGATTCCAGAACCTAAGCCAAACATAGCAACTTGATATTCTTGTGAGAACCATCCAAAATCTTCTCCAAACTTAAATGGCAATGCGTTGTCTTTGATATCAAATTTGTTTTGTTTTGCGGATTTAATTATAACTTCATTACAAAAATTATTATTAACTGATGCTGGAAAATAATCAAACCAATCCACTTTAAAATTGATCCTCTCAGAAATTGAAATCTCTTCTAAAGTCTGATTGATTTGCGTTTTTAAATTTGTCATTCGATTTTCTTTCCAAGTTCTGAATGTATAATGAACCTCTCCTACTCCAGCTGAAATGCCGTAGGCTACTTCTCCCATATTAATATGAACTGGAGTAAATAATGTGAAATTTTCATCATCTGGATTAGTCACATTTAGAGCACTAAAAGCAGTCACAATTTTACTAATTGCTAGCGCTGGATTAATGCCTCGTTCTGGTTCACAGGCATGTGATACTTTTCCGTTTAAATAAATAGCAATACTTTGTACTGCTGGTGAAAAATTATTCTGAATAGGAATTATTTGATGCATCGGAGCACCCGGAATATTATGTAATGCAAATATATAATCAGGTTGCAGCTCTGAAAATCGTGGAGCTTTTAACACATCATCAGCACCTTTACCTGTTTCCTCTGCAGGTTGAAATAATAAAATAACTTTTCCTTTTAAATGAGTTTGATTTTTTAACCAAAAAATTAACCCAGCTACCATAGCCATATGTCCATCATGACCACATTTATGAGACACACCTTCATTCAGCGATTTATAATGAAATGTATTAGGTTCAGCAATAGGTAATGCATCTAATTCACAACGAATCATCACCGTTGGTCCTTTACCAAATTCATAAATAGCAGCTATCCCGGTGCCACCAAGATTCTCGATGATTTTTGTATCGTAGTGTGTTTTTATGAATTTAAGAATACGTTTGGCAGTCTCAAATTCTTGCCCTGATAATTCAGGATGTTTATGCAACTCTTTTCTAAGCACTTTAATATCTTCTAACATCTACTATATTTTAGCTTGATATGTATACAAATCATAATAACGTCCTTCTAAATCAATTAATTCATCATGTGTACCACGTTCTGCGATATGACCTGCTTCAATTACTAAAATCTGATCTGCCTTTTTAATAGTACTCAAACGATGAGCAATCACAATAGTGGTTCGCTCTTTCACCAATTCTGCTAAACTTTTTTGGATCAAAGCTTCACTTTCAGTATCTAAGTTAGACGTGGCTTCATCTAAAATAATAATTTTAGGGTCTGCTAGAATAGCTCTAGCAATCGCAATACGTTGGCGTTGACCTCCAGATAATTTTACGCCACGTTCTCCTATCAAAGTTTCTAGACCATCATCAAAACGATCTGTGAACTCATTAACATAAGCTGCTTTCACTGCATTTTGTAATTGGTCTTCTGTAGCATTAGGTCTTGGAAATAATATATTTTCTCTAATTGTACCTTCAAATAAAAATTCGTCTTGTAATACCACTCCCAAATGTTGACGATAACTACTCAAATTTACCTTAGACATATCTTGATTATCAATAGTGATTTTACCTGATTGTGGATTTAAAAATGTTGCTGACAATCCTGCAATAGTTGATTTTCCAGAGCCTGAACTTCCTACTAATGCAATAACAGATCCTGATGGTGCATTAAAATTTATATTATGTAGCACCTCTTTACCTTCATTATATGAAAATGATACATCATCAAATACAATATCTCCTTTGATATGATCTAACTGAATGGTTCTTGCTTCGTCATCATCTTCAGTAGGCATATTCATTAATTCTTCTGTACGATCTAATCCTGCTAAAGCTTCGGTTAATTGGCTTCCAATATTGCTCATCTGTACTATTGGAGCTACCATAAATGCTAATAAAAATGTGAACTCTAAAAATTGACCTACAGTCATGTCTCCTTGAATGATATAATAACCACCTAACCCCATAATACCAGTAGTAGCAATCCCTATTAAAAATGTTGAAGAACTTGTCATTAACGCAGTCGCTGTTAAACTCTTTTTTACATTCTGAAAAATACGATCTACTCCTTTTTCAAAAATGGTATTTTCTTGCGCTTCGGCATTAAAGCCTTTTATCACACGAACCCCAGCTAAGGTTTCTGTTAACCTACCTTTTACTTCAGCATTAATTTGTCCACGTGCTCTAAATAAAGGTCTTATAAATTTAAACGCTTTTAATGCAATTACTCCAAAAATAGATAATGGAACAAATACAAAAAGAGTCATCCAAGGGTTTATTTTTATCAAAATAATTAAAGAAATTATAGCTGTAAAACTACCTCCAACTAGCTGTACTAAGCCTGTTCCTATTAAGTTTCTAACGCCTTCTACATCACTCATAATTCGAGATACTAAGGCTCCTGATTTTGTGTTATCAAAAAAACTAATAGGTAATGACAATACTTTTTTCTGAACTTGAGCTCTTAATTCTGAAATAAGATACTGCGCCTGTACACTTAAAATACGTGTTAATAAAAATGACGTTGCTGCTTGAACTACTATAGATAGGATAACAATACCTATTAATGTATATAGTTGATTTGTATCACTACTAGGAATAACTTCATCCAATAATACTTTACTCTGTATAGGTAAAACTAAACCTGACAAACTTCTAATCACAATTAAAATTAAGCCTATAAATACAATATTACGTCTAGGCCAAATAATCTCTTTAAATGCGTTAGTCATAGAAACTTTAGGCTTCTTTTTCGATTTATTTTTAGAGGGGTTTTGAAATTCTTTCATTTGTAATTTTTGAAGTTTTAAAGATACGGATGTTTTTGAAGTTAGTGATTAGGTTTTTAAGAGTGGCTTTTTAAATTACTAACTATTATATGCATTCCAAATTTGATGTATTATATCTCTTGCTGATCGAATATCATGAATAGCATTGACGCTATATCCCGCATAATTAGACATTTCTTTTACATTACCAGTCATGCCTTGTAATGGTGCATCTGAGTGGTAACGTTCTACACTTTCTCCATTTACTCGACTTGCAATAACATCAAACTCACCAGGTCGTTCCCCTATTATTGGACAACCAACTGCTTCCCACATTTCAGTAGTATCATTTCTCAATATACGATGTGCGGCTGCATCCCAGCCTTTATTCATACAGGTCGTATAAATTGTATCTTCTGCATTAGCCGTGACTAATCTATTTTTATAAGTTGAATGCGCTCCACTTTCTTTTGTAGCTACAAAACGAGATCCCATAACAACTCCAGCAGCTCCTAAATCCATATACGTTTTCATTGTATTAACATCAGCAATTCCTCCAGAAGCTAATACAGGAATTTGTCTTGATATTTCTACAACCGTTTCTAAAATTTCTGATAAGCCTCTTGAAGACTGTACATGACCTCCCGCTTCTATACCTTGACATACTAAATAATCTGCTTCTAAATCGATGGCTTGTTTTGCACTTTCTTTACTTGTAACTTGAATACCTATAATACCATTTACTTTTTTAATAGAATTGATCATTTTTTGAGTAGGCATTCCCCAAGAAAACTGAATGGTTTTAATTCCTAAATCTAAAGCTATTTGTAAAGCTACTGGTTCAAAATTTAATACAAAATTGGCATAAAAAGGATGTCTTGTTTTTGATTGTATTATTTTAATTATTTCTGTTGCTTCTTCTTGACTTGCCCAGCTTAACGGAATCCCACCAAAAGCACCTGCATTAGATACTGATGCTACTAACTCTGGGGTTACTGTATTACCTATTGGTGCTTGTACAATTGGTATTGAAATGTTTAATATATCTTTTAATTTTTCTGTAGCTGTCATTATCTAAAAATAATAGAATATAATGAAGAAAGCACCCAAAATGGATGCTTTCTTTTTGTATGTTTATTTGAGTTTTGAATTAGAATACTAAATCTACCACTAAATCAAATTCATCATAAATAGCTTTGTCTTTTAATCCATCAATAAAACTTGAAGATCCGTAAGTCAGTCCATATACTGTTCTATCTATTTTTAAAGCAGCAGTTGCTTTACTTCCGTATACAGAAAAATCAAAATTCACAGAACTTGTTTTTCCTTTAATAGTTAAATCTCCAGTAATATTATAAGAGTTTTTACCTTTAGTTTTAACTGTTTTAAAAACTAAAGTAGATGTAGGATTATTTGCAACACCAAAAAACTGAGCAGATTTTAAATGACCTTCTAATTTACCTTTACCTTCTCCTGACAAATCTGTGCTTATAAGTGTTGTCATGTCTACAGTAAAATTACCTCCTACTAATTTATCATTGTCAAAAGTTAACTCTCCCGATTTTAAATTAATTATTCCTTCATGAGATCCAGTAACTTTATAACCTTTCCAAGTGACTCTACTTTCTGATGTTTTTATTGTTTTCACACCATCTAATAGCGCAGTAAAAGAGAAAGTTGATACTGCAACGATAATTGCTAAGGCAATCGTTTTAATTGAGTTTTTCATTCTTATGTTTTTCAAGTTTTATAATATTATTGTAGAAGTTATGTTTTTACAATATTTATTTATGGTCGTAGTAGCTATTAAGAACTTCCATAAATTTTAATGTTTTTTTTAACTATGAAGAGATTACTTTATTTTTTATAATCTATAATTTGAGCATTATACATAAATGTATCTTTCCAGCGTTCAAAACGTTTATCAAAATTTGAAGCAAACACAATGTATTGGCATTTGTCAATACTTTCAGGTGTCCTTGATATCTCTCCTAATTGATTTGTTTTTAATAAAAACTCGGCATCTTCAACAATAAATAATTGTAGTTGTGCGAGGTGAATCCCGTTGAGATAAAAGATTTTATTAAGGCGTTTTGGTGTTGCAATGACGATATCTGTTCCTATATAAATCTCTTCACGCTGCTTATCAATGTGATGTTCTTCATAAAGTGCATATACTCTTAAATCTGTATGTTTTGTATACACTTCAAATTTTGCTTTTAACTCTAATGCTTCTTTTTTATCTTTTACAAAAATTAATGCACGTGGTGAATCTTCAAACGCTTCTCCTTTTAATTTTTGAATCACGCATAAAATTAAAGCTGTTGTTTTTCCGCTTCCTTCTGGTGCAATTGCAAACAAACTAGCACCCGCTTTTATTTTAGGGATAATTAGTTTTTGAAACGGTAAAGGCGCTTCAAAATTATTTCTAACAAGCACCTCTTTTAAAGATTCTATTAATTTTTTAAATGTCATCTGTATTATTTTGAATTCATGAAAGCCTCTTGAAGTGCTTTAAAACTTTCTAAAGGGTTATCACTATTCCAAACACCACCCAAAGCACCTACACCTTGAAATCCTAATTTTATAGCTGCAGGAGTAGTTTCTGCATTAATACCACCCATTCCTGTTACAAACTTTGAAATATGACGCACATCAAACCCTCTACCTTTCATATCACTCTTTGAAATTGCTCCAAATACAGGGCTTAAAATAACGTAATCAAAATCTACAGATTGTGCTTCTAAATCTTCAGGTTCGTGATAAGAGCTGCTCACTGAAAAGTTTTCTGACTTAAATTCATTTACATAGTTCTCTAATTGTTCTCCATGACCTCTCCAAATGCGTTCTTCTAAATGGATACCTTTTAAAGTGAACTCTTCTGTAAGTTCGTGAAAATTATGAATTACAATACGTTGATGATATTGTTTATCAACTTTATTTAAATAGTCACGATGTTCTTCAATCGTTTTACTAGGTTTTCTAAAATGAAAATGTGTTAAACCTGCATCAAACAATTGATCAAGAGTTTTAATTTCATTAGCAATATCATGTTCTGGGGAAATAAGAAAGACCATTTTAGTAACATTAAAAAATTTGATACAAAGCTATAAAACTCAAACTTTATTTAGCATTAAGTTTTTTTTAATTTTGTAAGCAACACGATATCCTAAAATGCCAAAACCTAAAGGACAAAAAAACACGAAGAATAAAGCTAAACATTCAAAGCTTATGGCGCGAAAAATTAATAAGCTAAAAAAAGAAGACGCTCTTAGAAAAGAACGTCTTAAAGCTATTATAGAGAAAGCTAAAGAAAGTCAATAATTTTAGAAGAAATAATGATTCAATAAAAAGATTGTTTTCCCGATAGCTATCGGGATTGTTTGCAATAACGTTCTATTTTATGTTTCATGCTAATTACTCTAATCGTTTTGCGGTTTGATCTACGCCTCCTTGATGTAACGTTAGGCTTTCTATTTTACCATTAGCATCTTTATTAAATGTAATACTCGCTTTTACGACTTTTAAGAAAAAATCAATTTCAGAAGAAGCAAACGCAGGGAATTTTTGTTGCCCCGTAAGTTGTAAAAATAACTGCTGGCCCTCATTAGTAATTGTCATATGTAGACTTGGGTTAAATTCATATATACCAACATACGTTTTTATAATAGCTTCAGAAACTTTAACCTCTTTCAGTACTTCAACCTTTTTACTAGTTTTTTTAGCAGTTTGGTTTTGTCCATTTTGATGCATTGTGATACTTTCTGTTTCGCCATTTTCATTTTTATTAAATGTAACACTTGCTTCAACTACTTTTAAATAAAACTCATTTTGAGAAGATGCATAAATTGGAAATTTTTGCTGTCCTGTTAATTGCACATACATTTGTTTATCTTCTTTTGTAACGTCAATTTCTATGCTTGGCCCTAATTCATAAATCCCGATATAACTTTTCAATAAAGTTTCAGGTACATTAATTTGTTTATTAGGTACTCTTATTTTTCGATTAGCATCCAACAATTTTAAGCCAATATCATCTATATTATCTGTAGAATTAGATAATACGACTATGCCTTGCCCAGTACCTTCTATAAACCCTGCAAATGAATGATACCCATAAGTTTGACCATTATGCCAAATAATTCTTTTTCCATTGGCTGTTTTATCATAATGCCATCCTAAACCAATTTCAAAATCTTTTGCTTTATTTTGATAAGCCATTTGATGACTCAATTGCATCGCTTTATGGATAGGATTATTATTGTTGGTCATATTGGCTTGCATATATTTTACCATATCACTTAATGTAGATTTTATACCACCTGCTCCGCCTAATGTTGAAAAACTCCAATTAGGCATTTCTCTATTCCCAGTATGACCTTTGGCTAAACGATTTTTCATATCACCATTAATGATCATACCTGTACTATTCATACTTAAAACATTAGCAATTTTCGTTTTTATTAATTTATCATAGGTTAATCCTGTATGTAGTTCTAAAATATGACCTAATAATCCCA
>CAZECB010000051.1:0-9113 GCA_964510745.1 uncultured Flavobacteriaceae bacterium
AATACCGTTAGTAATCTTCGTCCATGATTTTCCATAGTTAGTAGTTTTATATAAATACGGTGTAAAATCTCCTGTTTTATATTTTGTTCCTGCTACATAGCAAGTTCCTGCGTCAAAAGCTGATGGTTCAATGCTATTAATCATCATCCATTCTGGCATGCCTTTAGGCGTTACATTATTCCAATTTTGCCCTCCATTTCTAGTGACGTGAATTAATCCGTCATCACTTCCTACCCATAATAAGCCTTCAGTAATTGGAGATTCTTGAGCTGCAAAAATGGTACAGTAATATTCTACTGATGTATTGTCTTGTGTGATTGGACCTCCTGATGATTTCAATTTTTCAGGATCATTTCGTGTTAAATCTGGACTCACAATCTTCCAAGAAGCACCTTCATTTTCAGACACATGAACACTTTGCGAAAAGGTATACAATCGGTTTGGATTATGTTTAGAAAATATAATTGGGAAATTCCACTGGAAACGGTATTTCATATCTTCAGCACCGTGACCCATTGGATTATCAGGCCAAACGTTAATGGCTCTAGTCGTTCCTGTTTTATGATTTCTTCTTGTTAAAAACCCATCATAACTTCCGCCATACACAATATCATTATCTTCTGGGTCTACTGCAATATGAGCAGATTCTCCTCCTGCAGTAGGCTCCCAATCATCCTCAGTAATTGCACCTCCATCAGTACGATGTGGAATTCTAATAGTAGAGTTATCTTGTTGTGCTACATAAATACGATACGGAAAATGATTATCTGTTGTCACTCTATAAAACTGTGATGTTGGTTGATTGTAATAAGTACTCCATGTTTCACCGCCATCATAAGTGATTTGTGCGCCTCCATCATCACCAATAATCATGCGTTTTGGGTTTTCTGGAGCAATCCATAAATCATGATGATCACCATGTGGCGCATTATACGTGCTAAATGTTCTACCACCATCTGTACTTTTATGATATCTTACGTTTAATACATAAACTACATCTACATTTTCAGTATCTGCATATAAACGTGTGTAGTACCATGCGCGTTGACGTAATTTACGTTCACTATTTACTTGTGCCCAAGTATTCCCACCATCATCACTTCTATATAATCCACCCTTATCTTTATTTTCTATAATTGCCCAAACACGTTGGTTATTTATTGGAGATACTGTCACACCTATAATTCCTAAAGTGCCTTCTGGAAATCCTTCTTTTTTAGAGATTTCTGTCCAAGTTTCTCCGCTATCAGTACTTTTCCAAAGTGCAGAACCATCACCGCCAGAGCTTAAACTATACGGTGTACGTTGTACACGCCAAGTAGAGGCATATAATATTCTAGGATTAGTTGGATCCATGATTAAATCAACTACACCTGCATGTTCATTTGAAAATAGAGTTTTTCGCCATGTTTTCCCGCCATCAGTACTTTTATAAACACCGCGCTCTTGAGTAGGTTTATATATATTTCCTAAAACACCTGCATATACAATATCAGAATTTGTAGGATGTACTGTAATACGTGGCACATGTCTAGAATTTTTTAATCCTGCTGATTGCCATGTTTTACCAGCATCAACACTTTTCCAAATTCCATACCCTGAAGATACATTTCCTCTTACTGTTTTTTCTCCTCCTCCAACATAAATCACATTAGGGTCACTTTTAGAAACTGAAATAGCTCCTATACTTCCTCCAAAAAAGCCATCTGAGATATTTTCCCATTGGCGACCACCATTAGTTGTTTTCCAGATACCTCCTCCTGTTGATCCAAAATAAAATAAGTTGGGTTGATTAGGAACTCCCGTTACGGCAGCACTACGACCACCCCTAAAAGGGCCAACTAATCGGTATTCTAACGCATCATATTCTGATTCGTCAAATTGTTGTGCGTTTGTTTGGGGAATGCTTAAAAAGAAAAGTAGAGTTACTACTAAACATGTAGAAAATTTCATATGATATACTCGTTTGATTTTTGAATTCTTAAATGTAATAATTAAAATTATTACTTATTGCTTTGGAGTTAATTTTAACTTCACTTCTCTATTTAAAAAATATCCTGTTATTATTGTAGATAACACATCTGCTATAGGAAATGACAACCAAACCCCAAACTCACCATAAAATTTAGGAAGAATTAAAATAAGAGGAATGAGTAAAAACCCTTGTCGTGTTAATGTGAGCAATAATGCCGGTATTGCTTTTCCAATCGCCTGAAAGTAAGCACCTCCTATAAATTGAATGGCAATAATTGGAGTTGCTGCAAATACCCAACGCATCGCATTAGGAGTTTCTTTAATGACGGCTGCATCAGATGTAAACGCGCGTGTAATTGATTCTGGAAATACCATTAATAAAATAAAAATTAAGGTCGCCAAAATCATAGCATATTTTATTGCCGTATTAATCGTTTCTCTAACACGTTTATAAGCTTCAGCTCCGTAATTAAATCCTGCAATAGGTAAAAACCCTTGTGTAATACCGTATACAGGAAATAAGGCAAACATCAACATCCGTCCAACTATAGCATAAGCAGTAACCGAGGTTTCTCCTCCTAAATCGAATAAAATATTATTCATAAATAAATAGGTTAAACTTACTACAGCTTGTCGTGCTAAAGTGACAAACCCTAAAGATCCTATTTCTGAAATGATAGAATATTTGAATTTAAAATGTGAAATATTGATTTTTAATTCTGAATGTTTTGAAAGAAAAAACCATAAAATAAATATAAAGCATAAAATATAGGATCCTGTCGTTGCCCAGGCTGCTCCTGTCATTCCAAAATCTAAGATATTGATGAATATATAATCTAAAACTAAATTTCCTACAGACGGAATTAGCATCGCATACATTGCAAATTTTGCTTTTCCTTCAGCTCTAATTACTGTATTCCCGGTCATACTTAATGCCAAAAAAGGCACGCCATACAATACAATTCTATAATATACTTTTGCAGGATCAAAAATGGCGCCTTTACCTCCAAAAACAAGAATGATAGTATCTATAAAATAAAGACCTGCAGACACAAAACTTATGGAAAATAGTATGGTAAGTGCGATTTGATTTCCAAACGTTTTTAAAGCTAATTCTTTCTCATCAGCCCCTAAAGCTCTAGAAATAATAGAAGACCCTCCAATACCAATTGCCATACCTAATGCTGCAATAAAAAATGATACTGGAAGTACAATGTTTATCGCTGCAATGGCTGTTGGACCAATCCAATTCCCTACAAAAATAGTATCTACCAATACATTTAGAGACATTACTAAAATACCGATAGATGCAGGTACAGCTTGCTTAATGAGCAATTTCCCTATAGATTGTGTTCCTAAATCTTGAGAGGATGTTTTTGACATGTTAAACCACTACTTCAACACCTGCCCAAGTATGAATCCATTTGGTTAATAATGCGACCCATTCGGCATCATCATTTAAACAAGGTATGGTTGTAAATTCTTTACCACCAACTTCATGAAAAATTTCTTCGCCTTCCATTGCAATTTCTTCAAGAGTCTCAAGGCAATCACTTACAAATGCCGGAGTGACTATTGCCATATTTTTAACACCTTCTTTTCCTAAACGCTCTATGGTACGATCTGTATATGGTTGTAACCATGGATCAAACCCTAATCTGGATTGAAATGATGTTGAAAAAGAATCTTCTTGAAAACCTAATTTTTCACCAACTAATCGAGTGACTTCTTTGCATTGATGTCTGTAGCAAAATTCATGTGCTTTTGAAGCCGTTGCACAACAACTACCATCTATTTTGCAATGTGAATTTGTCACATCACTTTTTCTGATATGGCGTTCTGGGACACCATGATAAGAAAACAATAAATGTTCGTAGTCCTTACCTTTTAAATGCCTTTTAATAGAGTTTGCTAGAACCTCGATATAATCTGCTTTATTATAAAATGCAGGAACGGATTCTATTTTTAAATTAGGGAAATGTGCTTGTTTAATTTCTTCAGCTAAAACAGTAATAGTTTCCGTAGTAGCCATTGCAAATTGTGGGTACAAAGGAAACAGCAATACTTCTGTCACCCCTTTATCTACTAATTCCTGAAAGCCTTTTTGCATGGTCATACTCCCGTAACGCATTGCTAATGCAATAGGTAATTCTGTCTGCTGTTGTATTTTTTCCTGTAAACGCTCAGAAAGCACAATAAGTGGTGATCCTTCATCCCACCATATTTTTTTATAGGCTTTAGCAGAGGCTTTAGGGCGTGTATTTAAAATAATTCCTTTTACTAATAAGGTTCTAGCAGCTTTTGGAAGGTCAATGACACGCTCATCCATTAAAAATTCTCCTAAATATTTTTTTACATCTTTTGGTTCTGGACTATCAGGTGAACCAAGGTTTACAAGTAACACTCCTTTCATTATATTTTGTTTTATATCAGTTTAATAATTACTGATTAATTCTTCTATATTTTTATTTGTTGCTTTAGACATAATGTATAAAATTTTTTCAACTGAAATATTTTTTTCTTTCTTAATTTCTTTTAAGATTGAATTTAACTTACTGTCATTTTCTTGAAATAAATCTTTAAAAAACTTAAAAGCCCTTCCATATTGACCAACTTTATTAGAATGAATAAATTTAGAGCCATAACGTTTTCCTTTATCGACATTTTTAATAAAACTGTCTGCTCTCCAATCTAATAAATTTCCGTCTTTAATAAATTCATTTGCAGCAGAAAGCCTATTTTCCAGAAAATATCTCTCCGCTTCTTTTGGCGCAACTATTTTACAATACTCAAAAGCAAGATACTCAGACAAACCGTCTCTAAACCATCTATATTTATAACCTTTTAAATTATACTTTTGAACTAAAGTACCTTCAATTATTTCATGAGAAAATGTATTTCCTATTTTATTAGTTAAATTAATATTGTTGATGCTATCAGACTCATGTAAAGGTATTGTCCAAGGAATATCTCTACTTTTTCCTATAGTAATTGTATTATTCGATTTAATATTAGTTAAAAAAAGGTTTTCTCTTTCTATGTCATTTATTTCAAATCTATTAATAAGAAGGCTATCTAATTTTTTAAAAAGATTTAATGCTCTTTTACTTTCTACATTCAACTCTTTATCGTAAAAAATAGTATAACCATATTCATTTATTGAATCTGCCACTGATTTATCTAAAACCTGCAAATTAATGATATTGTTAACTGGATCATTACCAAAAATCTCATCATTTCTATAAGAAGCTCTTGTAGTTATTGGGAGTTTATGTGGTTTTATACTATTAAACGTTATTATTTTCGGTCCTTTATTAGTTAACTTATAAATTAATTCAAGTGTTTCTGAATTATAATTTTCATAATATTTAGTTCCTTTTATTTCAATTAATGAGTCATTAATGTCTTTAACATAATTGATTTCTATTTTTGATATTTTTTCTGATTCATTAAATTTTAAATATGAATATAATGAAGTAAAAGAGCCATTTACAGTACGATTTTTAAAATGAAAATCATTAGACAAAAAATGCTTTATTTCATTATAATCTCTATCATTATTTGCTTTTTTAATACGCTCTACAATTCTTTTTTCTAATTGATTAGGCTCCCTTCTATTGCAACTAACAATTACTAAAAACACAAACAAGCAAACAATTATTTTTTTCATATTCTAATTTCGAAAATGATTATATCGATTGTATATATTTTTTTGGCGTTGTGCCATATTTCTTTTTAAAAGCAGCTATAAAATGACTAGATGTGCTATATCCTACTTTTAAACCGACTTCATTAACATTATGGTCTCCAGACTCTAATAACTTACGAGACACTTCCATTTTATAGTCAAACAAAAAGCTATAAACGGAGTCTCCATAAATCTGTTTAAAACCTTCTTTTAATTTCTTTAAATTCAAACCTATTTCATCAGCTAATTCTTGCAATGTTGGTGGTTCTGCCATCCTAGAGATTATAATATCTTTTGCTTTTCGTATTCTAATCACATTAGTTTCATCAACTAAAAATGGGCATTGTTCAATATCTGCATCCTCACTCCTATTAAAATACAAGCTCAATAACTCATAAGCTTTCCCCTTAAAATAAAGGTTCTTTATAGATTGATTTAAATTGTAATTAATCAATTGATTGAGTACAATGGACATTGATGGTGAAATTTTACCATCTGTATAGTACTTTTTATCTTTATTATCATCACTTAAAAAGGTGATATAATCTGCTTCTTGTGAAAACAAGCCATGAAATTTTTTGATAGAAATTAAAATAGAAACTATCCAAGAGTTTGCATTTACATTTAAATTGATTGGTAAATCACGTTGTGGATTATACAATAACAGCGATTTTTCTTCTTGAATATCTAATTTATAACGCCCTTCATTAAACACAAATTGACTAGACCCTTTAACGCAAAAATGAAATTGAATAAATGTACTATCAATATTGCGTTGTAAATCAGTATTAATGTCCCATTCATTCTTATAAGTCAACACATAAAATCCGTCTTCTATTTTAGTCTCATTAAAAGACCTTTTAGCGACATTTTTTAAGTTTTCTTGAATCTCGTTTTTATTTTCACTATTTAGATTCATTCTAAACAAATTGATTTAAAAGTACTGTTATTATTGCAAAAATATGATATTTATCAGTTTTACAAGTTAAATTATTCTAAAAAACCACAAACGATATTAAAAGTTCTTCTAGCGTTATTTTTTTATGATCTCTACGTCTACTTTTGCAAACGCTATTCCTAAAAAGTAGATGCAAAAGTACAACATATCCAAACGTAGTTCTTTTTATGCCATTGGTTTAAGTTATAAAAAAGCTGATGCAGAAATAAGAGGTCATTTTAGTTTAAATGAAACGTCTACAGCTGCTGTATATAATCAAGCGAAAGAAAGTGGGATTGAAAGCCTAGTAGTAACTTCAACTTGTAATCGTACTGAGATTTACGGATTTGCCGAACACCCTTATCAATTAATCCAATTACTTTGTGATAATACCAAAGGTACATTAGAAGAATTTCGTGAAGTAGCATACATCTATAAAAATAAAGAAGCGATCTCACACATGTTTAAAGTGGGATCTGGATTAGATAGCCAGATTTTAGGGGATTTTGAAATTATAAGTCAGCTAAAAATTAGTGCTAAAGTCTCTAAAAAACATAATTTATTAAATGCTTTTTTAGAACGTTTAGTTAATGCTATAATTCAAGCCAGTAAACGTATTAAAACAGAAACCGAAATCTCTTCAGGAGCCACCTCAGTGTCTTTTGCTTCGGTACAATATATATTAAATAGAGTTCAAGATGTTTCCAATAAAAATATTTTACTTTTTGGTACAGGTAAAATAGGACGTAATACTTGTGAAAATTTAGTAAAACATACTAAAAACGAGCATATCACTTTAATTAATCGTACTAAAGATAAAGCTGAAAAAATTGCAGGAAAGTTCAATTTAGTAGTTAAAGATTATGCCAATCTACAAGAAGAAATTAATACTGCTGATATTTTAATAGTTGCTACTGGCGCTCAAAACCCAACTGTAGACAAACAACTGATTCAAAATAATAAACAACTCTTAATTTTAGATTTATCGATTCCTAAAAATGTCAATGAAAATGTTAAGGAATTAGAGAATATAACTTTAGTGCATCTAGATCACTTGTCACAAATGACGGATGCGACTTTAGAAAAACGTAAAGCACATATCCCCTTTGCTGAAACGATTATTGAAGAGGTAAAAACGGAATTTAATAGTTGGTTAGAGACCAGGAAATTTGCACCTACAATTAGGGCATTAAAAAACAAGCTTCAAGGTTTTAAAAATGCCGAATTAGAAATACAACGCAAAAAAATATCTGGTTTTAATGAAGCACATGCTGAATTAATTAGTAATAACATCATTCAAAAAATAACCAATCATTTTGCACATCATTTAAGAGATAATGCAATGCCTACTGACGAAAGTCTTGAATTGATTAAAAAAGTCTTTCAACTAGAAGAGATCACAAAAAATGTCTAAAATACTACGCATTGGTACTCGTGATAGCGAGTTAGCATTATGGCAAGCTAAAACTGTTCAGCACATGTTAGAGCAATTGGGTCATAAAACAACATTAGTTCCTGTAAAATCTACTGGAGATATTGTTCTTGACAAACCGCTTTATGAACTTGGGATCACTGGTATTTTTACTAAATCCTTAGATATTGCAATGCTTAATGGTGATATTGATATTGCTGTTCATTCCCTAAAAGATGTTCCAACACTATTACCTCAAGGCATTATTCAAGCTGCTGTTTTAAAACGCGGTAACATTAGAGATACACTTGTTTACAAACATAATGAAGAGTTTTTAGGTGCTCGTAATGCGGTAATAGCGACTGGAAGTTTACGTCGTAAAGCGCAGTGGTTAAACCGTTATCCTACACATACAATTACAGGTATTCGTGGTAATGTAAATTCACGTTTGCAGAAATTAGAAGATAATGAAGAATGGAATGGTGCCATATTCGCTGCCGCTGGTTTGGGTAGACTTGAATTACGGCCAGAAGAAGCTATTAATTTAGAATGGATGGTTCCAGCACCTGCACAAGGTGCTATTATGATTGCTGCTTTAGAGAATGACGAAGACACTCGTGCTATTTGTGCTGAAATTAATGATAAAGACACCGAAATTTGTACAGGTATAGAACGTAAATTTTTAAATTTATTAGAAGGCGGATGTACCGCTCCTATTGGTGCTATTGCTTATATTAAAAGAGGAAAAGAAGATACAGAAGATCAAGGTGAAGTTTTATTTCATGGTGTATTATTAAGCACTGACGGAAGTAAAAAAATAGAAGTGAAACGTTCTGAAAAACTAGGTGCGCATCATGGTATTGCTGAGTATTGTTCTAATTTTATTATTGAACGTGGCGGTAAGCGTTTAATGGATGACATTAAGATTGAAGGTAATGCAACAAATGTTTTTTCTACTAAAAAATTAACTAATAGTCAAAAAGAATTGTTTAATGAAGATATCAAAATAGAAAGTGATGACTTTATTAAAATTCGTTTTAACCGAATTAAGCCTCGTATTTTAAAATCTGAAATTAAAAATGTTATTATTACAAGTCAAAATG
>CAZECB010000052.1:0-9082 GCA_964510745.1 uncultured Flavobacteriaceae bacterium
TAAAGGATGCTCTCCTTTAGTTTCATTTAGCGTATAAATTTTATCTTTTATAAAATCTTCTATTTTATCGGTATCAATACCATCATTTTCAAAATAAGTCAACGCGTCATCATTATTAGACAAATTAAAGTAAAGCAAATCTAAATTTTCATCAAAAAGAGATTCTATAGAGTCCTTATAGGTTATTTGTTGCTCTTTCAAACGATTGATATCTACTTCATAGGTGTTTAAAATATTTTTTGAATTCACATAAATAAAAATCGCCATTAAAAGCGAAAAAATAAACAAATACATAAATAATCTACTCTTCATAATTTTATAAGGTTAATTTTAAATTATCATATGCTAAAAACACATTTTTAGGAAGCTTTTGTTCTACATCCTTGTGAAATCCTAATAAATGACTAATATGTGTTAAATAAGCACGTTTAGGATTTACTTTTCTAATAAATTCTAATGCTTCTTCTAGGTTGAAATGCGATATATGAGGTTCTTTTCTCAAAGCATTTACAACTAGTACTTCTATATTTTTAATTTTACTAATTTCTTCATCTGCGACTGTTTTCATATCTGTCAAATAAGCAAAATCACCTATTTTAAAACCAAAAACTTGTAATTTATGATGGTATCCATTTATAGGAGTTACTTTTATGTCATAAATATAAAATGGATGATTACCTATAATATTCTGACTAACGCCTGGTGCTCCTGGATATCTATTCTCTGTAGCAAATACATAATCAAATCTTAATTTCAAATTATCCATCACACGCTGATGTGCATAAATAGGAATATCACCTTGCTTAAAGAAGAAGGGTCTGATATCATCCAATCCAGCAACATGATCTGCGTGCTCATGAGTAAACAAAATAGCATCCAACTTTGTGCAATTATTAGTTAACATTTGCTGCCTAAAATCTGGTCCACAATCAATGATAAAAGTATAGTTTTCCAATTCTATAAGTACAGAAACACGCAAGCGTTTGTCTCGTTGATCCGTACTTAAACAAACGGGATGACTACTCCCAATTACGGGAATACCTTGAGAGGTTCCAGTTCCTAAAAACGTTATTTTTAACTGCATGACGAATTAACAACAAAAATAGTTTATTTTTTCTCTTTGCTTCTCAATTTTAATACCTTTGTTATAGGGATAATTAATTTACACTAAAATGGAAATCACTTTAAAAGGAGATGGCATAATTGAAAATATTCCTTCTTTAAAACAGAAGGCTCTCCGTGTTAATTTAAATGAGAATATTTATGGTTCTTTTGCAGAAATTGGAGCTGGTCAAGAAACTGTAAGACAGTTTTTTAGAGCTGGTGGTTCTTCTCGCACCATTGCAAAGTCTATGTCTGCTTATGATAAAGATTTTAGTGATGCAATTTATGGGATTGAAGATGATAAACGTTATGTGACTGAGTCACGTTTACGTAAAATGCTATCACATGAAATTGGCTTGATTGAAGATAGAATCACTAGAGATAAACATCCCAATAAATTGTTTTTTTCTTATGCAAATACAGTAGCGACTATTGATTTTGCTAAAAAATATAAAGGCCATGGTTGGGTAGGTCTCAAATACCAAATAGAACCAGATCAAGAGTATAATGATATTATTTTGCATTTGCGTTTCAAAGAAACAGATGCCCGTTTACAACAAGAAACCTTAGGTAAATTAGGTACTAATCTTATCTATGGTGCATTTTATAAATATAATGAGCCTAAAAAATTATTACGATATTTATATGATCATATTGATAAAGATCAACTAGAAATAGATACTATTAATTTTTCTGGACCTGTCTTTAAAGATGTAGACAACCGATTAATAAGCTTGCAATTGGTTAAAAACGGGATGACAGATGCAGTTATGTTTGATCCAAGAGGCAATAATGTATTGCCAGCTAAAGCATTATACAAAAAGAATATATTAGCGCTTCGCGGTAGTTTTAGACCTGTTACAAAGGTCAATATGGACATGTATCAAAAGTCTTTGGACATGTTTTTAAAAGAGAAGAAAGTAGAGGAAGAAAAAACACAAGTTGTTTTTGAAATTACATTATCAAATTTACGTGCAGAAGGAGAAATAGACGAACAAGATTTTATGGATCGTGCAGATCTATTATGCTCTTTAGGTCAAACCGTATTAATTTCAAATTTTCAAGAATATTATAAACTAGTTGAATATTTCTCTCAATATTCTAAAAATAGAATGGGGCTTGCTTTAGGAGTTAATAATTTAGTAGACATTTTTGACGAAAAATATTATCGTCACTTAAGTGGTGGAATTTTAGAGGCTTTTGGAAAGCTATTTTTTAAAGATTTAAAAGTATATCTCTACCCAATGAAAGATCCAAAAACAGGAGAGTTAATCACCAGTGAAAATTTAAAAGTTCATCCACGCATGAAAGAGCTTTATAAGTTTTTTAAATATAATGGAAAAGTAACAGATGTTACCGATTTTGATCCTGATGTTTTAGGAATTTTCTCAAGAGTTGTACTACAACGAATCATAAACGGAGAATCTGGATGGAAAGATTTACTTCCTGAAGGTATTGCTGATTTAATTAAGGATTATCGTTTATTTGGATACACGCGAAAACCCTTGGTAAAACGCATAAAAAAAGTGTAAAACATAAAAGCGACCAAAAATTAAAAATGGTCGCTTTTTTATTATTCTAAAATTTGAGCTGCATGTGCTTTAGTTTTTACCTTATCAATGACTCTGTCAATAACTCCTCTTTCATTTATAATAAACGTCATACGATGAATCCCATCATACTCCCGTCCCATAAATTTTTTAGGCCCCCAAACGCCAAAGCCATTAATAACAGATTTATCTTCATCTGCTAATAACGGGTAAGGAAAATTAAACTTATCTCTAAATTTAGTTTGTGCTTTTTCAGTATCTGCACTAACACCTAAAATCTCGTAGCCTTGATTTTGTAATTCAGTATAATTATCACTCAAATTACATGCTTCAGCCGTACAACCTGGCGTATTTGCTTTTGGATAAAAAAACACAACTAGCTTTTTTCCTTTGTAATCATGAAGCGTAATTGTATTTCCGTTTTGATCTTTTGAAGTGAATTCAGGCGCTTTATCTCCTGCTTTTAATGTAGTCATATGTAGTATCTTTGTTGAAATAACAAAGATACTAATGACAAAGCAAGAAAAAGTAAATTTTGTAATAAATACATTATATAAATTATACCCAGAAATTCCAATTCCTTTAGATCATAAAGACCCATATACTTTATTAATTGCAGTACTAATGTCTGCACAAAGCACAGATGTAAGGGTTAATAAAATTACGCCTTTATTATTTGAAAGAGCAGATAACCCTTATGATATGATAAAATTGTCTATTGATGAAATTAGAGACATTATAAGGCCTGTGGGGTTATCCCCTATGAAAGCAAAAGGAATTCATGGGTTATCACAAATATTAGTAGATAAATATGATGGTGTTGTACCCAATGATATGGATGCTTTAGAAACCTTCCCTGCTGTAGGTCATAAAACTGCAAGTGTAGTTGTATCACAAGCTTTTGGTGTTCCTGCTTTTCCTGTTGACACTCATATACAACGCTTAATGTACCGCTGGAATTTAAGCAATGGGGAAAATGTAGTTCAAACAGAAAAAGATGCAAAACGTTTGTTTCCAAAAGAACTCTGGAACGATTTACATTTACAAATTATTTGGTATGGACGAGAATATTCACCTGCAAGAGGCTGGAATTTAGATAAGGATATAATCACAAAAACTATTGGTAGAAAAACAGTTTTAGAAGATTACTACAAGGGTTTAAAAAAGTCCTAATCAACATTAGGACTTTTTACTGTTTTCGCTCAAGTGACTAGTTTTGAAGCGTTTCAAACTCTAGATGGTTGTACTTAATAACCTTTAAAGCTTTAGAGTAATTCAAAATAAAATTTACCGTTTCATCTTTAGGTTTAAGTAATTCGAGGGGATTAAAATTTTCAGTGTAAAGTTTTGCCATGTAGCTTTTTATTGATTGTTATAAAACTATAACGCCACAAGGTTTAATTTATTATATCAATTAGTTAAAACGATATTATGCTTCTCTATAACTTTGCGTAAATTTATTAATGCATAACGCATTCTTCCTAGTGCTGTATTAATACTAACACCTGTTTTTTCTGAGATTTCTTTGAAACTCATATCGTTGTACATGCGCAATACAAGTACTTCTTTTTGATCATTTGGAAGTTCTTCTATTAATCGTCTTACATCTTGTTCTACTTGATCTTTTATTAATGTTTTTTCGGCATTTAAAGAAGTGTCTCCTATTACAGAAAAAATATCAAAATCTGTTGAATTATCAAACTTTGGCATTCGGTTATTTTTTCTAAAATGATCAATAACTAAATTATGGGCAATTCGCATTACCCAAGGTAGAAATTTACCTTCTTCATTATACTTACCTCTTTTTAAAGTACGTATCACTTTAATAAATGTATCTTGAAAAATGTCTTCAGTAATATCTCTATCAAATACTTTTGAGTAGATAAAACTATAAATTTTCTGCTTGTGATTTTTAATTAGTATAGAAAGTGCACTCTCATCTCCTTTGATGTAGTTACTAACTAATACAGCATCTGTAATAAGTTGTTGTTTCATAATCATTACTTTTAGACACAGTCAAGTGACTATGTTTGGGGTTTTAATTTCTCTTTAAAAGTAATGTTATGTAATAGGCTAATCGTTTAAGTTAATGTATAATATGTTCCAAATATAACAACAATAATTCCAAAAAAACAAAAAAGAGTTCATTTTTTTGTAATTCCTTACAAAAAAATTCAGTTTTATATCTAGAAATAGAAGTAGTATCTTCGCAAAATTATTTCTGTAAATCACTATGAATACTGACATTTCCACTATAAATCCTAAAAAAAACATTCTTATTAAAGGCGCAAAATTGCATAATCTTAAAAATATAGATGTTATCATCCCTAGAAATAAACTAGTGGTAATTACCGGGTTATCTGGGTCTGGAAAGTCAAGTTTAGCTTTTGACACCTTATATGCAGAAGGACAAAGACGTTATGTTGAAAGTTTATCTAGTTATGCACGTCAATTTCTAGGGCGTCTTAATAAACCAAAAGTAGACTATATTAAAGGTATTGCTCCTGCAATTGCTATTGAGCAAAAAGTTAATTCTACAAATCCAAGGTCAACTGTTGGTACAACTACAGAAATTTATGACTATTTAAAACTTTTATTCGCTAGAATAGGAAAAACCTATTCTCCTAAGTCTGGTAAACTTGTAAAAAAAGATACCGTAACAGATGTTACTACATTTATTAAATCATTCTCTGAAGGTGAAAAAATGCTTCTCCTTGCTCCGATTCATTTAGAAGAAGGGCGTACTATAGAAGATAAATTAAATGTGTTACAACAGCAAGGATATGCTAGAGTAAAAATTAATGATACAATCATTCGTATAGATGAGTTCAAAAATTATAAAGAGAAATATACATCTATCACACTTGTTGTAGATCGAATTATAACACGTCATGAAGACGATTTTTTTAATCGATTAGCAGATGCCATACAAACAGCATTTTTTGAAGGTAAAGGAGAGTGTTACATCGAAACGCTATCTGATGAGAAGCTATCGCACTTTAGTAATAAATTTGAATTAGATGGCATTGGTTTTTTAGAACCTAATGTACATTTATTCAGTTTTAATAACCCTTATGGTGCTTGCCCAAAATGTGAAGGCTATGGTGATGTCATTGGTATTGACAAAGATTTAGTTGTTCCTAACACATCGCTTTCTATTTTTGAGAATGCTATATTTTGCTGGAGAGGCGAAAGCATGAGTTGGTATCGTGATCAATTAGTCAACAATTCACATCAATTTGATTTCCCTATTCACAAACCTTATTTTGAATTGAGTGAAGATCAAAAGCAACTCCTTTGGGATGGTAATGAGTATTTTGAAGGCTTATCATCTTTTTTTACTGAATTAGAATCCAAAGCCTATAAAATTCAGAACCGTGTGATGTTATCACGTTATCGTGGAAAAACAAAATGTGAAACGTGTAACGGGAAACGTTTGCGTCCTGAAGCTAATTATGTAAAAATTAATAATGCTACACTTACTGATTTAGTAGAACTGCCATTACATAACTTAGCACTATTTTTTAAAGATTTAAAATTAAATGAACACGATGCTCACATTGCTAAACGTTTATTAAAAGAAATAAATAACCGATTGGGGTTTTTAACTAATGTAGGATTAGATTATTTAACTCTTAACCGAAAATCAAATACTTTATCTGGTGGTGAAAGTCAGCGTATCAATTTAGCCACATCTTTAGGAAGTAGTTTAGTAGGCTCTATGTATATTTTAGATGAACCAAGTATTGGTTTACACCCCCGTGATACAGAGCGTTTAATTACTGTTTTGAAGGCATTAAGAGATTTAGGAAATACCGTTATTGTAGTAGAACATGATGAAGATATCATAGAAGCTTCTGATGAAATAATTGATATAGGTCCTGAAGCAGGTACATTTGGTGGTCATGTAGTTGCAACAGGAACATTTAAAGATATTTTAGCATCTAACTCATTAACAGCAAATTATTTAAATAAAAGTTTAAAAATTGAAGTTCCAAAAATAAGACGCACTTCAAAGTATCAGGTTACTATTATCGGTGCTCGTGAGCATAATCTTAAAAATATAGATATCACTTTTCCATTAGAAAGTTTAACTGTAGTAACAGGTGTTTCTGGAAGTGGAAAAAGTACACTTGTAAAAAAAATTCTTTACCCTGCCTTAATTAAAGAAATTGCTGATTATGGTGAAAAACCGGGAGAATTTACATCTATTGAAGGTAATTTTAATAATATCAACACTATAGAATTTATTGATCAAAACCCTATTGGGCGTTCATCACGATCAAATCCTGTTACTTATATCAAAGCATATGATGATATTCGTGCTTTATTTGCAAGTCAAAAATTGAGTCATATTCGTAATTACCAAGCTAAACATTTTTCATTTAATGTTGATGGTGGGCGTTGTGAAGTTTGTAAAGGGGAAGGAGAAGTGACTATAGAAATGCAATTCATGGCAGATGTGCATTTGGAATGTGATACCTGTAAAGGCAAACGATTTAAAAAAGAAGTTTTAGAAGTTACCTTTGCAAACAAGTCTATCGATGATGTATTAAATATGACTATTGATGATGCCATTGCTTTTTTTGAAATTGAAGAAAAAACTAAAATCAAAAACAAACTACAACCGTTACAAGATGTAGGTTTAGGGTATGTTACTTTAGGACAAAGTTCCTCTACTCTATCTGGTGGAGAAGCACAACGTATTAAACTTGCTTCATTTTTAGGGAAAGGAAATACAAAAAGTAAGACACTTTTTATTTTTGACGAGCCTACTACAGGTCTTCATTTTCATGATATTCAAAAGCTCTTAACTTCTTTTGAAGCCTTAATCATTAAAGGGCATTCTATCATTGTAGTAGAGCATAACTTGGAGCTTATTAAATGTGCTGATTATATTATTGACCTTGGCCCAACTGGTGGTGAAGGCGGTGGTTATTTAGTGGCATCAGGCACTCCAGAAGAGTTAATTAAAAATAAAAAATCTATTACAGGTGGGTTTTTAAAAGATAAGCTTTAATATTTTTTAATAAAGTATAAATGCTGCTATACCTACAAGTACTGTAAAAGGGATCAGAAATATAAAATAGATAAATGTAATCGCACTTACCTTTACAAAACTTAAAAATCGTCCTTGATTATAAAAACGTCTTGCAGCAATTACTAGATATATAAATGTAGATAGTACTAATATAACATCTATCCAATTTGGTATGTTTGCAATTAAATTAAACCCATATAAAATACTAAATGTGGTAAATAAAAACGAAAAATAATAAAAACTAAACACTAAATGATGCGCATAACGTCCACGTTTATTATAAAATAGTTTTAATATAAAAGCAAAAATTGGTAACAGGAAAAAGAGAGCAATTGGGATGCTATCATAAAATGTTTGAAATAAAGAGCCTGCTCCTTTATCTCTAAATAATTTAAGCATTTGTTTATATAAACGTTCTTCAAACATAGTTGGGTCATTTCTCATTCCCATTTCTTTATAGATTACTTTATCTGACGCCCCAGAAGCAATAAGTGAATCTATGGCAGCTTCACTAAAATTAGTGCCAAATACATTTCCAGAGACAGGTCTTCTTGATCTAATACCGGTTTCGACTTGAATTATTGAATCTGCTACTTTTAAATCTTCATCTTTTATTCCAAGTAATTTTTGATTCTTCTTTAAAACGTCTAACCCTTTTTGAATTCCTATAGAATCTTGTTTTCTTTTAAAAGTCTCAACTACTAATTGTAAAGAATCCTTTGTTTTTTTCTTTAAGGAATCTATAACTACTTCATCATTAATTTCATCTTTAAAATTTGTGTCTATTTTTTCAACACTTGCCTTTAATGCAAAAGAAATTAAAAAGAAGAACACTACAGAGATAAACAAATACATTTGAGCAGGATGTAAATACAGTAAACGCTTGCCTTGTACAAATCGTTTTGCTAATATCCCTGGTTTAAACATTAAAGGGATAAAGCTTTTAAAAAAGCGCGCATCAAATGAAAAGTAATTACTAATAGTATTATAAAATAATACCCCTACTGTTAAATCTTCATTAGTTTTTTGTCCACAATGTGGGCAAAACTCAAAACTAATTTCGCATTGCCGCTCACAATTTTTACAATTGGTGACATTTGTAAGGTTGGTTTCCATCTTAATAAAATAGTTCTTTATAAAAATAGAAAAAGAAAATCAACTTCGCAATAAAATAAAATACTGATTATCAATAAATTAAATTAAATCATATTTTTTTGGCACGCTGTTTGGTATATATCAATCAAGTAACATTAAAAACAAAAGATTATGAAAAAATTACTATTCCTTTTAGCAAGTTTATTCCTTAGTGGATTAACTGTTAATGCAGACACAACCAAAAATTTAGAAAATGGTTCAACTTCAACATCATATGTGAAAGGATATAATA
>CAZECB010000053.1:0-9071 GCA_964510745.1 uncultured Flavobacteriaceae bacterium
GACTTTAAGTCACCAGCCCGAACCTATGGACTTTAAGTCCATAGTGATTCAGTTAGTTTGCAATGGATGTTAAATGCCTTATGGAATCCTGTATTTTTTTATTACCAGAATATAATATTAAGTTTGGTCATAATTGTTACATTAACATTACTTATTGGATTCTTCTTAATAAATTATTGGAATGATTTAGCTAATAAATCAGTACTGCTACTACCATATTTTATTTGGTTATTAATAGCAACCTCATAAATGGGTATATTCTATTCAAAAATTAATACAAGTATAAATAATAGCAGGAGGTAGATTTAAATAACAAAATTCTGTACTAAAACCTTGAAAGTTATTCTGAAGTAATTTTTTATCATTTTTTGAATATTGATATTGTATAAATTGACCTTTAGGTTTTAAAACCATTTTAATATCATTTATTAATTGTGTTTTAAAAGCACGATCAATATTTGCTAATGGTAAGCATGAAATGATAACATCAACTTGATTATGATTAAAATCTGAAATTATTTTTTCAACCGAATGATTATAAATAATTAATCTATCATCGTTAATTGCATTGAGCTTTGGCATAAAACTATCATTAATTTCATAAATATATAATTTAGATTGGAGACTAATTTTACTTAAAATTTCTTTAGTAATTATACCATCCCCTGCACCAAGTTCTAAAACAATCATTGGTTTTTGTGATGATAATGAAGATGTTAGTTTCTTAGCCAAAAACTTAGAGCTTCTAAATAAACTTCCTGTCTGTTTAATATTTTTAAAAGCACTAACAGTAAATAGTTTTGACATATAAAGTTGGTTAACCTATTAAATTAAAACGTCTAATCTAAGGCAAAAATATAATAATGCGATAAAATAAAATGATTATTGTATGAATAATAAAAATAGTAATTTTAATTTTTAGCTAATGCTTTATATTTATCACATATGAAATATCTTAAAATATACATATACCTTATCCTATTAGCGATTAGTAATTTTAATTTGATAGCTCAAAACTACCCCAAGTTAATTAAGATTAAAGGAGGGACTTTTATTATGGGTGATATAAATAATATTGGTGACCCTAATGAACGACCTATACATAAAGTTATAATAGATGATTTTTATATAGGAGAGACAGAAATTACTGTGGCACAGTTTAGAGTTTATTGTGATGATACAGAAACAGAAATGCCAGAAGAACCATATTGGGGGTGGGAAGATGATTATCCTATTGTTAATATTACTTGGAATGATGCTATAAAATATACAACTTGGTTATCTAAAAAAATGAATCGAAAGATAAGATTGCCTTATGAGGCAGAATGGGAATATGCTTCTAGAGGAGGTTATGAAAATAAAAAAACAATATATAGTGGTTCAGAAAATTTAAATGACATAGGTTGGTTTGAAGATAATTCTGATGAACAAGCTCATTCAGTGGCTACAAAAAAACCTAATAGCCTAGGGTTATATGATATGACTGGTAATGCTTATGAATGGTGTATGGATAAATATGACAAAGATTATTATTCAAAAAGCCCAGAAAATAATCCTAAAGGTGCAAAAACAGGAGATCGTTATGTTATAAGAGGTGGAGCTTGGTGGTATAAAAAGTTTTATTGTCGTATTTCACAGCGTAGTCATGCTGAAGCTGATTATGTCAGTTTTGTATTTGGATTTCGTGTAGCTTCTGAAAATTAATTAATCTTCTAGTTCACAATCTTTCCGTCAATCATAGTCAATTTCCGATCTGCCATATTAGCCAATTCTTCATTATGCGTTACGATAACAAAAGTTTGACCAAATTCGTCACGTAGTTTAAAAAAGAGATTGTGAAGCCTATCTGCAGATTCACTATCTAAATTTCCAGAAGGCTCATCAGCAAAAATAAGCTTAGGGTTATTAATTAAAGCCCTAGCAACTGCAACACGTTGTTGTTCACCTCCTGAAAGTTCATTTGGTTTGTGATTCACACGATGAGAAAGTCCTAAATAATCTAATAATTTTTTTGCGTGTTGTTCTGCTTCAGTTTTTGAAGTTCCTTTAATAAAAGCAGGCAAACAAACATTCTCTAACGCTGTAAACTCAGGAAGTAATTGATGAAACTGAAAGATAAATCCAATATTTTCATTTCTGAATTTAGCTAATTTTTTTCCTGATAAAGAACCAATTTTAATGCCATTAATAAGCAATTTTGAGTCTTTAGTTTTTGTAGCATTGTCTAAAGTTCCTAGAATTTGAAGTAATGTTGTTTTTCCTGCCCCAGAAGCTCCAACAATTGATATGACTTCCCCATCTTTAATATGTAAGTCAACACCTTTTAAAACTTGAAGTTCATCATAATATTTAGAAATGTTTTTAGCTTGAATCATTATCTCGTTATCTCATTAAAAATTCAGATAGTGAAAATACTATTTTATACCTGTACAGACAATACTTATGTAGATTTCTTCTTAAATATATTTTTAGCATTATTGTAATCTATAAAATAAACAATACGTAATGAAAGCGTATGACGTATAGGTTGATCAAAAAGATTACTTAAGCTATCTGTGAAATTAATTTCACTTAGTTGATCTGTATTACTAATAGCATTCCTGTAAAGTAAAGTTGCTTGACTTCCTGGGGCAAAACGCCAATTAAAACTTAAATCAAGGTTCCAAATATTAAAGTTAGTATTAGGGTTATTGTCTTCAGTAACCTCAAAATCAGTTATTGATCTAGAGCCATCATCATTCAATACAAAAAATATATTATCACTATAATCAGCAGTACTCCAAAAATTCCTAAAGCTTAAATTAATAGCTTTATACGGGTCAAAATTATAACTTGCTGTTAACGTATTTTCTAAACTAGTAATATCTCTTTGACCTAAAAACACATCAGTATCATTACGTGCAACAAAACCAAAGTTTTTATTTCTTAAGGTATAATTTGACTGCCAAACCACCAAAAAATTATCTGAAAAACGATAACGTGGAGAGAACCGAATTTGATAATCAGTTTGTGGATCTGCAAAAAAGTTACGATGTCGTACATTTAAATCAAACGCGAATTTTTTTCTAAAGTCAGTAGAGATAAACCCACGTGCTCCTATGTTAGAACTAAAAGTTACAAAACGACCAGGAGTTCTAGGTTCAAAAAAATTATCATCATCTGAATTATAATCAATATTACCACCAAAAGAAAATCGTTTAGGTGTAGAAAAGAAAGAGTTAATTGAAACTGAATTTTGAGTTTGTACAGAGGGTTCAAAAAGGCGCCTGTGATTAAACCTTAAATTAATTCTATAGCGATTAAAAAGTTTTGTAGGTTTAAAGATCTCATAAGATACTTCTGCTATAGAGTTATTGAAATTATTTCGTAATAAAAGCCCTAAATCATTACTGTCATAAGTGTCATCTGCAATTTCATTCTCTAAACGCCAACGTATATTCCCTTTTGTTTTTCTAAGCTGTAAATTTGTTCTATATCCAGTTGTATTTTCTCTGTTTTCACGTACACTACTATATCTAATTCCAGCATTTAAATTGTATGAATTATTTTTATTAGATAAGTTCGCTAATGCTCCAGTGACATTAGCATCTCTAAAGCTTCCAGATCTAGTGACATTAGTATTAATTAATGTTACAGATGAATTTTGATTAAATTGTTGGTCCAAAACAAAAATGTTATAATTAGCAAAACTTTCAGTGACTACTTCGCGTGTGTCTCCAGTTATTGTATCTCTAATCACACCATTAGTTTCTGCAGTAATAGCATTTAAAAACCCAATTCCTAGTTTATTTTTTGTACGCCCAGAAATTTTAATAGCATTTAAAACATCAGTCTCATTTGGATTATCGATTACAATTTCATTGGCTTCAAGGCTATTTCCTGGATTACTCCTTTGTGTAGGTGAATTACCAATACGTCTACTGAAAAATATACCACCACGATTAAATAATTCAGTTCCTTCTGTAAAGAAAGCTCTATTTTCACCAAAAGTTTGTTCAAAAGGCCCTAAATTTAAGGTGACATTATCAAATGCTGCTTGACCAAAATCTGGAATTAAAGTTGCATCTAAAGTGAAATTATCACTGATACCATACTTAACATCTAACCCAGCGCTAAAACTATTTTCAGAATCACTATCAAAAGTAGTAATGTCACTTTGAATAAATGGAAATAAAATTAAACGTACAGGAGGATTTACCTGTTCAACACCATTAACAATTCCATTGTATAATGACCTAGATCCAATTTGTCTGTTAACATAATTCCAAGAATATTGTTCATTAAGATGTACAATACGTCTGAAAAAATTAATACTCCAGTTTTGTATGTCAGTTTCAGGGAATCTTAATGCATTATAAGGAATTCTGTATTCTGCATACCATCCCTTCTCATCATATGAGATGTTACATTTAAAAACGACATTGAAATTAAAATCTTCTAGACCATTTTCACTTCTAGAATCAGCTATAGTTCCTGCACTAGTGACATAAAAATTAGTGTCATTAATGCCGTCATTTAATGTATTAATACTAATAAAGAAATTATCTGCTTGAACTCTAATGTTATCACGCTGACTAAATTGCTTTAATATTCTGTCTGGTTCATTATCATAAAGAGATACTGCAAAATACACAGCTTCATCATCATAGGCCATTTTTACTTCAGTTTTGTGTGTATCACGTTCTTTTCCTGTATTATTAGGTTCTAACATTAAAAAATTACCATAAGTAGGTAAAGTTTGCCATATGGCATCGTCTAATTTACCATCAATTTTTGGTGGAGAGTCAATACGAATTGCTTTAATTGTTTTTGTAGGATTAGAAACGGTATTTTGTTGTGAAAAACTATAGTTAGCATATAGTATTGCTATAAAGAGGCAAAGTACTGATTTCAATTTTTAGTATAGGTTTTAAAAAAGCTTAAATTAGTTAGCTTGAATCATTAAATTTGTACAAATCTACATTTAGTGTTTTCTATAAATTCATAAGTAAACGTTAAAAATTGTTAGGAATTCTTAACAACTATTTTAGATGATATACTTTGCAAAAAGTAAATAAGTTATAATTATTTTTTAATGAATAAAAATTTTGACACAGCCATATTAGCTGGTGGTTGTTTTTGGTGTACAGAGGCAGTATACAGAAGGATAGAAGGTATACAAGAGGTGGGTTCTGGTTATACTGACGGGTTTATTAAAAACCCTGCTTACAGAGAAGTTTGTTCAGGACGTACAGGTCATACTGAAGCTGTAAAAATTATATTTGACCCTAATAAAGTATCTTTTTTAGAACTTTTAGAAATATTTTTTGCAACACACGATCCAACAACACTAAATAGACAAGGGAATGATGTGGGTACACAATATCGTTCTGGTATTTATTACATGAATGACACACAAAAAAATGAAGCAGAATCATTTGTGAAATTATTAGAAAGTAAATCTGTTTTTAACACCCCTATAGTTACAGAAATAAAAGCATTTACAGCATTTTATTATGCTGAAGATGATCACAAAGCATATTATGATAATAATACAGAACAAAGTTACTGTCAGTTTATAATACGCCCAAAAATTGAAAAATTAAATAAACTATTTACTGATAAATTAAAATAACAAACAATATATATGTCTTACAAGAAATTTGAAGAATACAATATAGAAACCATTGAAGGAGTTAAGAGCAATTATAAAACTATACTAGAAGATTTAGGGGAAGATCCAGATCGTGAAGGTTTAGTGAAAACACCTGAACGTGCTGCTAAGGCAATGCAATTTTTAACACAAGGCTATGATCAAGATCCGGCTGAAATTTTAAAAGGAGCAATGTTTAAGGAAGATTATAGTGATATGGTGATTATTAAAGATATTGAATTGTATTCATTATGTGAACATCATATTTTACCGTTTTTTGGAAAAGCACATATCGCTTATATCCCTGATGGTCATATTGTGGGGTTGAGTAAAATTCCAAGAGTAGTAGATGTGTTTGCTCGTAGATTACAAGTGCAAGAACGTTTAACTCATGATATTTTAGAGTGTATTAACTCTACTTTAAAACCTAAAGGTGTTGCTGTAGTTATTGAAGCATCTCATATGTGCATGATGATGCGTGGTGTACAAAAGCAAAATTCTGTAACGACAACCTCTGGATTTAGAGGGCAGTTTGAAAAAATTGAAACGCGTAATGAATTTTTAAAATTGATTAGCTCAAGTTTGTCATAAATATGAAATATAACATAGGCTTATTATCTTGATGATTAAATTCTTTTTATATATGAAAACTACTTTTTATACATTTTTAATAACCTGTATTTTTTTATGTACTATTCAAATCAGTAATTCTCAAAATTTATATATTACAGGTGGTTATTATTTTGATGTCGTTTCAGGAGAAATGATTAAAAATAATGGAATTGTCATTCAAGGAGGTGTATTTACTTCTATAAATACGCCTTTAGAAGATTTAGATGGTTATAATGTAATTCAATTAGGAGTTACAGAATATATACTACCTGGAATTTTTGATTTACATGCGCATTACCGTGTAACTTTTGATGGTGTACGTAGAGATGAAGTAGAAGCTAATCCTATTATTTTTTTAGCAAATGGAGTAACATCAACATTTCCTGGCGGAGAAATTCAACCTGAAGTCATGCTTAAAGCAAGGAAATTGATTGATAGTGGTAAAAAAATAGGAGCTCGTATATTAAGCTCAGGACCATATTTTGGAACTGCATTTCCAGATTGGGATCCTAATACAACTGTAAGTCAAATTAATACACGAGTAGATAAATGGGCTAAGCTTGGGGTTTCTGGTTTTAAAGCAAAAGGAATTACACCTATACAATTAGAAGCCCTTATAAAACGTGCTCATTTACATGACTTAACAGTTACTGGTCATCTTGGATCAGGATATAACAATACTGTAAATCCGCGTGACGCTATTAATATGGGAATTGATAGAATTGAACATTTTTTAGGTGGTGATGCTATCCCAAATAGTCAATCTGCTTATGCTACACTTCAAGATTTAGATTTAAATAATCCTAAAGTACTTCAGCAAATAGATAAAGAGATTGATTTGTTTATTGAAAAGGGAGTTTATTTCGACGCAACCTTAACTGCTTATGGATATTATGGGCACAGAAATGAATTTTATAATTACTGGCATGATGAACGTAAATATTTAACACCTTATGCTTTTGAGAGTACAAAAGAGACACGTCAGAAAATAGATATGTTTCAAAAAATTTTTGATATTAAAAAAGTTACTGCAAAACGTTATTATGATAGAGGGGGACTCATAAGTTTAGGTACCGATCATCCTTCTGTAGGGGAGTATATTCCTGGGTTTAGTGCACATCGCGAAATGGAAGCTTTAGCTTCTATAGGTATCCCTAATAAAGACGTATTAAAAATTGCTACAATTAATGGTGCAAAAGCAATGCGATTGGATAATCACTTAGGAAGTATTGAAGTTAATAAATTGGCAGACCTTTTTATAATAACAGGAAATCCCTTAGACGATATTACCAATACTCGAAACGTGCAAACTGTAGTTAAAGAGGGTAGAGCATTTAGTGCAGCTATCTTATTGAAAAATGCAGAAGGCAAAATGGGGCCTAAAGCTAAAGGTGAGTGGAATTAAATTAAATATTATTTTTTATTAGACTCTATCCAACGTTTAGCTTCATTGGTATACCACCAAGGTGAAAAATTTTTTGCGTCAACGATTTTTTTGTAATAATATGATGTGCTATCGATATTGTTTTTACCTTGAAAGTAATTAGCCATATAGTAATTTGCATATGGATTTTCACTGTCTGTTGAAAGTAATTTATTCGCAATTTTTTTATATTCAATATCAAAATCTGTGAATTCTGATTGACCTCTCATTGTCGCTACTACCTTATGAAATTGAAGATTAAATAATAAATTTAAATCGCCATAACTTTCATAATTAGGATATAATTTAAATAATTTATTTATAATTGTTTCGCTGTTATTTCTACTGATATTATCAAACCTTGACATATATTCTTCGGCAGATAATTGTGCAATTAATTTTTTGCGATAAAATTCACTATTAATATTATTAATTTTACTGTTTAAAGAGGTTAGTGAATTTGTACTTTCAAAAAGAGAAATTTTGGAAAAATTGAAAACATAGTTTTTCAGAAAACTCATTGCAAATAATGAAGAAGTTACATCTCCATTGATTAAACGAGCTGGATCACTCATCAAATTATTGTTTGCTGCAATAATGAACGTTAAATCTTTATTAGGAACTTTAAGAAATAAGCTAGAATAACAATCATATTGACCATAAGCCCAAATAAGTTTCTCTCCTTGAAATTGTTGTGTAAAAACTCCAAATCCATATGGTGAATCATTATAAAAAGGTGTAATCATTTTTTCTTTTGAAGAATTAGATATTAGTATGTTGCCATCTAATGCATCACTTAATAATCCTAAATCATAAACTGTAGAGGTTATTCCTGCAGATGCAGAAAACCCATAATCAATAAATCCTTTTCTAGGTTTTTTTTCTAAAAATCCATTTTTCATTTCACCACCTAAAAAATAAGGAGCAGCTATTTTCCTGTTTTCAGAAACAAGTTGTATTGAATTCTTTAGTAAGTATGTGTTTTTAAGTTCAAGCTTGTCTATAATTCGCTTTTGAATAGAATTTCCAAATGTATCATCATCAACTTTTTCAATAACTGTAGTCAATAACCCAAAACGATTACTGTAATAAAAATGTTTTCCTACTTTACCTTGAGAAGTATGTGACAGTATGTGTTTTATTTTAATTGAATCTGCTATACCTAAAGAAGGAACATATTTATTAACAGGATCGTTAATTGATAACTTACCCTCTTCTTCCAATTGCATAATTACAATTCCTGAGAAAACCTTTGTTAAAGAAGCCATTGGAATTGTTGTTTCTTTATCCAATGGAATATTATTTGATAAATTTGAAGCACCTAAGTATTCTTCATATATAATTTTATTTCTTTTTTTTACTAAAATAGATATCCCTGGGATTTGAAAATAATCTTTTAATTGA
>CAZECB010000054.1:0-9037 GCA_964510745.1 uncultured Flavobacteriaceae bacterium
TGTTAAATATAGGAGTTAATCCAACAGTGAATGGAGTTTCAGAAACTATAGAGGTTAATTTTTTCAATTTTAAAAAAGATATTTATAGTCAATATATTGAAGTAGAATTTTTGAATCGTATTAGAGATGAACAAAAATTTGAATCTGTTGATGCTTTAAAATTACAATTAGCTAAAGATAGAGAAACAGCTCTAGAATTCTTGAGACAGTATAATGAATAAGTTTTTATTTAAACAAATAGATAATAGTGCCTTAATTGTTTTCAGAATAATTTTTGGACTCCTTATTTTTTTAGAATCTGTTGGTGCTATTTTTACTGGATGGATAAAAAGAACGTTAATTGATCCAGAATTCACATTTTCATTTATTGGTTTTGAATGGCTACAACCGCTTCCCGGAAACGGAATGTATATCTATTACCTTATTATGGGTATGTTTGGATTATTTGTAATGCTAGGCTATAAGTACAGGGTGAGCATGATTGCGTTTACGGTACTCTGGACGGGAACCTATTTAATGCAAAAAGCATCTTATAACAATCATTATTATTTGCTCATTATACTATGTGTAATTATGTGCTTTCAACCTGCAGAAAAATATTTTTCATTAGATGCTAAACAAAAGCCATCGATAGTAAAAAAGTACATGCCGCAATGGTGTAGTTATATTATTATCATCCAAATGGCTATTGTATATACTTTTGCTTCCATAGCAAAATGGTATCCAGATTGGTTAGATACCTCCGTTATTGAGAGGCTAATGAGTGCTAGAAAAGATTATTACATTATAGGAGATTTGTTACAACAAAAATGGGTGCATTATATATTAACTTATTTAGGTTTAGTATTTGATTTATTAGTTGTGCCATTATTGCTCTGGAAACCCACACGTAAATGGATATTTTTTGCAGCTTTATTTTTTCATCTATTTAATTCTATAGTATTCCAAATAGGTATTTTCCCATACTTGTCAATAGCATTAGTGCTATTCTTTTACCCACCAAAAACGATTAAAAATATCTTTCTTAAAAAGAAAAAGTTTTATAGCGAAGCAGAAATCATTGTACCTAATTACAAACCTTATTTTGTGTCAATTCTTATACTGTATTTTAGTATCCAAATCGCACTACCATTAAGACACTGGACCATAAATGATAATGTATTATGGACAGAAGAAGGGCATCGTATGTCATGGCGAATGATGCTTAGAGGAAAAAGCGGTTATGCAAAATACTATGTTGTTAATAAAGAAACTGATGAAAAAATTCCTATTAAATTAGAAGAATATTTAACTCGAAAGCAAATACATATCGCATCTACAAAACCAGATGTAATATGGCAATTTTCACAACGCCTAAAAAAAGAATATGCTATTAAAGGCATTGATGTTGCAGTTTATGTAAATTGTAAGATAAGAGTTAACGAAAGTGCTTTAAATCAGTTAATTGATCCAAAGGTAGATTTAGCTTCTGTTAAATGGAATACGTTTAAACATAGCGATTGGATTTTACCTTCAAAACGAAATTAAATAGTCTTTGCAATTCATTAAATTTGTGCCTTAAAATTTTCAACGATGTTACAAATCGCTTTTATTAGAGAGAATAAAGATTTAGTTATAGAACGTTTAGCAAAACGTAATATTGATGCAACTCAAATGATTGCTGAAGTATTGGTTTTAGATGAAGAACGTAGAGCTTTGCAAACAAAATTAGATAATACATTAGCTGAATCTAATTCTATTTCAAAAGAAATTGGTATTCTTTTTAAATCTGGAGAAGGCGCAAGAGCTAATGAATTAAAAATACGTACAGGAAAACTAAAAGAAGAAACTAAAGTGTTTACTGAACAATTAAATAGTAAATCTGAAGCACTTCAAGAACTCCTTTATAAAATACCAAATGTGCCTCATGAATCTGTACCAATAGGTAGTACAGATGAGGATAATGAAGAAATATTTAATGAAGGAAATATTCCAGTATTACCTGAAAATGCATTACCGCATTGGGAGTTAGCTAAAAAATATGATATTATTGACTTTGAGTTAGGAAATAAAGTAACTGGAGCAGGATTCCCTGTGTATAAAGGTAAGGGAGCGCGTTTACAACGCGCGTTAATCAATTATTTTTTAGATAAAAATACAAACGCAGGCTATAACGAAGTGCAAGTGCCCCATTTAGTAAATGAAGAATCTGCAAGAGGTACAGGGCAATTACCAGACAAAAAAGGACAAATGTATCATGTCAATAGTAATGGTGATAATTTGTACTTAATTCCTACAGCAGAGGTGCCAGCTACTAATTTATTTAGAGGTGATTTATTAACTGAAAAAGAATTACCTAAAGCAATCACAGGGTACACGCCGTGTTTTCGTCGTGAAGCAGGAAGTTATGGTGCACATGTTAGAGGATTGAATAGATTACATCAATTTGACAAAGTTGAAATTTTACGTGTTGAGCATCCTAACCGTTCTTATCAAGCATTAGATGAAATGGTTGATCATGTGAAGAATATTCTTCAAGATTTAAAATTGCCATATCGTATTTTAAGATTGTGTGGCGGTGATTTAGGATTTACATCTGCATTAACCTTTGATTTTGAAGTGTTTTCTACTGCACAAGATCGTTGGCTGGAAATCAGTTCTGTATCTAATTTTGAAACCTTCCAAGCCAACCGTTTAAAACTACGTTTCAAAAATAATAGCGGTAAAAGTGAATTAGCACATACATTAAATGGTAGTTCTCTAGCGTTACCTAGAGTTTTAGCAGGAATTTTAGAAAACTATCAAACAGATAAAGGTATTGAAATTCCAGAAGTTCTAATTCCATATACAGGATTCAAAATCATTGATTAATTACTTTTTTTAACAGTTTCATCGATGAAATGCATATAAAGCATGTCGTTTAACGAGTATTTCTATTTTTCTTTTGTTTTCCTTTAAAAAATGTAGATGTTAGCATCACCAAATCTAATTAACCTATTTTTATTATGAAAAACTTAAAACGCATGCTTCTATTAGTAACATTAGTGATACTAATCACAAAAGTTGTTCTGTAAAGCTCCCCTTCAAAAAAGAATTAAAAGATTTTATTTTTTAAAAGTGTGAAGATAATATCCTAGGTAAGCTATGGGGCAATAGTTTTCTACAATTTGGTTAATAGAATTTTTTACCAATGGATATTAGTGCCTGAGCAATTGCTCAGGCATTTTTTTATAAAAACATTCACAGAAATTACAAATCACATTTATTATATTTACAAAATGAGGGAGATAAAAATAACATGTTTTATTGTGATGTTTTTTAGTTGCTTTTTGAGTTTTTCTCAAAAACCTATTAGAGCAAAAAAAATTGCTAAAGGAATCCCTACTGATAATTTTATTGGTAATGAATCTTTAGCAAAAAGATACTTCGATAAAGGTGAATTTGAAAAAGCGTTAATATCTTACGAGAGACTTTATAATAAAACAAAAAGTAATCCAAAATACCTTATTAAAATTGTTGAGATTCATCAACAGCTAGAGAATTATACTAAAGCAGATTCTATTTTGGTAAAACAAGTTACCTTAGGTAGAGATCCTTTGTTTTTAGTAGATCTAGGCTATAATTATCAATTGCAAAACAATCAAGAAGAAGCTGAGAAGTATTATAAACAAGCCATTTTAAAAATAGAACAAAACCCAGTATATACCTATAATGTTGGACAACGTTTTGAAGATCATGCTTTAATTGATTTTGCTGCAGAAGCTTATGAGCGAGTTATGAAAATTCAACCTGAAGCAAATTTTAATATTCAATTAGCGAGAATTTATGGTGAGCAAGGTAAAATCGAAAAGATGTTTATCAGTTATATTGATCTTGTAGAAAAAAATGAAACTTATATAAATCAAGCAAAACGAATTTTTAGCGATTTCATTTCTGAAGATAGCGAAAATGAAAATAATAAATTATTACGTCGTGTATTACTTAAAAAAATACAAACAACACCTAATGTATTATGGAATCAGGTATTGAGTTGGTTGTTTATTCAACAACGTGAATACAATAAAGCATTTGCTCAAGAAAAAGCCATTTATAAAAGATTTCCAGAAACATTACAAGGCGTTTTAGATATAGCTGATATTACCATTAGTGAAAATGAAACAGAAATTGCAAGTACTGTTTTGAATTATATTATTGATAATGCCGCAGATGCTGGAACAATACTTAAAGCTCATGAAAATTTAATAGATATTGAAATAGCAAATTCTACTGTAGATAACTATGCAATTATAGATCAAAAATATCAAGAATTACTAGCAAATTTTGGTAGGGTATCTCAAACACTAGATTTACAAATTTCTTATGGACATTTTATTGCATTTTATAAAAATGATCCACAACAAGCTGCTATATTTCTAAAAGAAACCTTAAAAACTAGATTACAAAAATACCAACAAGCAAAAGTAAAATTGGAGTTGGGTGATATTTTAGTATTTCAAGAGAAATTTAATGAAGCTTTGATTTACTATAGTCAAATACAAACAAGCTTAAAAAACAGTATCATTTCACAACAAGCCCGTTTTAAAGTAGCTCAAACAAGTTATTATAAAGGCGATTTTAAATGGGCAGAATCACAACTTAAAATATTAAAATCGTCAACTTCTCAATTAATCGCAAATGATGCCTTAGATTTAAAACTACTAATTTCAGATAATAAGCTAGAAGATTCTTTACAGACAGCATTAAAACTTTATGCTAAGGCAGATCTGTTAGCATTTCAAAACAAAACAAAAGAAGCTATTGTCTTGTTAGATGAGGTGTTAGATAATCACAAAACAGAAACTATAGTTGATCAAACATTATATTTTCAAGCACAATTATTTGAAAAACAAAGGGAGTTTGATAAAGCTAGAGCAAACTATGAGTTTATTATAGAAAATTTTAGAGAAGATATCTTAACTGATGATGCTTATTATGCTTTAGCAAATCTCTACATAAAAGAGTTTAATGATCCTGAAAAAGCTAAAGCGCTTTTTGAGCAAATTATTTTTAATCACGCTGATAGTATTTATTTTGTAGAAGCTCGAAAAAAGTATCGTACTTTGCGTGGAGATGATATCATTAACTAGAGTATCACCAAAATTTACCTATGTACATATATAATGTAACCTCAAATATAGATGAAAGTATTCATCAAGAATGGTTGTCATGGATTAAAAACCATATTCCAGAAGTTTTAGCAACAGGGCATTTTACAGAAGCAAAACTCACTCGTGTTTTAGTTGAAGAAGATATGGGAGGTGTGACTTATTCTGTACAATACAGGGCTAAATCTCGTGAAGCTTTAGATAGCTATTATAAAAATAATGCAGAACAACTTAGAAAAGATGCCATGGCACGGTTTGCAGATAAAACATTAAGTTTTAGAACAGAATTGGAGGTTATAGATGAGTATTCTGTAAGTTATAATAACTAGTTTTAAGAGAAACTAATCTAAATACAAATTAGTAGTGACGGTAAAAGCCAAAAAACACTTGGGGCAACATTTTTTAAATGATGAAGGTATTGCTGAAAAAATTGCAAATACACTAAGTTTTGAATGTTATAACAATGTATTAGAAATAGGCCCAGGAATGGGTGTGCTAACCAAATACCTTCTTAAAAAGAAAACAAAAACTTACGTTGTAGAAATAGACTCTGAATCTGTAGACTATTTAAAAGCAAATTATTTAAACTTAGCCGGTCGTATTATTGAAAAAGACGTTTTAAAATATGATTTAAATGAAATTTTTAAAGGAGAATCGTTTGCAGTTATAGGAAATTACCCCTATAATATTTCATCTCAAATTGTATTTAAAACATTAGAGATGAGAAAGCAAATTCCTGAATTTTCAGGAATGTTTCAAAAAGAAGTAGCACAACGTATTTGTGAAAAGGAAGGCAATAAAACCTATGGAATTCTTTCCGTTTTAACACAAGCATTTTATGATGCAGAATACTTATTTACAGTACCACCAAGTGTATTTAATCCACCTCCAAAAGTAGATTCAGGAGTACTTCGATTAATCAGAAAAAAAAATGCAGAATTGCCTTGTGATGAAAAATTATTTTTTAGAGTGGTAAAAACAGCATTCCAGCAACGTCGTAAAACACTTCGCAATAGTTTAAAAATATTCAATTTAAGTGATAATTTAAGAGAAGATGTTATCTTTGGCCAGCGTCCAGAGCAATTAAGTGTTTCTGAATTTATAAAACTCACTACATTAATTGAAGCGGACATAAATTAGAAATAATTTATAGTGGAAGAAGCTAACGAAAATATCCAATTTCAAATAAGTGATGAACTTATTCAAAATGTAGAGCGGCTAATTAATTCTGAAGATAATAAACAACTTTTAGAGTTTTTAGAAGACTTTCATTACGCAGATATTGCCGAAATTTTGGATGAACTTAGTTTTGATCAAAGCATTTATATCATTAAGCTTTTAGATAGTGAAACCACATCAGATATTTTAAAAGAATTAGATGAGGATCTTCGTGAAAAAATTCTTCAAAACCTTTCAGCAAAAGAGATTGCAGAAGAGATTGAAGAGTTAGATACTGATGACGCTGCAGATATTATTGCAGAACTCCCAGAAGATCGCCAAGAAACGGTAATTGCAGAAATTGAAGATGAAGAACATAAAGCAGATATACAAGAGCTTTTAACCTATGATGAAGATTCTGCTGGGGGATTGATGGCTAAAGAGCTAGTGAAAGTTTATGAAACTTGGACTGTTGCAGGATGTTTGCGTAGAATTCGCGGTCAGGCTGAAGAAGTAAAACGCGTTCATTCCATTTATGTCGTTAATAAAGAAGAAAAACTTATTGGGCGCTTATCTCTTAAAGATTTAATTGTAGCAAAAAGTGAACAAAAAATAGCAGATATATACATATCAAATGTCGATTATGTTAACGTTGACGAAGATGTAGAAGACGTAGCAAAAGTCATGCAAAAATATGATTTGGAAGCGATTCCTGTAGTTGGTGAAAACACGCAGCTTTTAGGACGAATTACTATTGATGACATTGTAGATGTTATTAAAGAAGAAGCTGAAAAAGATTACCAATTAGCAGCAGGTATTACACAAGATGTTGAAGCTGATGATAGTATTTTTCAACTTACAAAAGCTCGATTGCCTTGGTTGTTCTTAGGTTTACTTGGCGGTATTGGAGCAGCTTTAATAATGGGTGATTTTGAACCTATTTTAAAAGATTATCCAATATTATTCTTTTTAACACCACTAATAGCAGCTATGGCTGGTAATGTTGGTGTACAATCTAGCGCTATTATAGTTCAAGGTTTAGCTAATGATGATGTCAAAGGTAGTATCAATAATCGTTTAATTAAAGAAATGCTTTTAGCGGCTTTAAACGGAGTTATATTGGCTTTAGTTCTTTTTGTATTTGTCTTTATTTGGAAATCACAAGTTGACACAGCATTAGCTGTATCTGTTTCGTTAATAATAGTTATTATAGTTGCCGGACTTATAGGAACCTTTGTTCCTTTATTTTTAAATAAACGGGGTATAGATCCAGCAATAGCAACAGGTCCATTTATAACAACAAGTAATGATATTTTTGGTATTCTCATTTATTTCTGGGTTGCAAAAATGATTATAGGAATTTAAATTACACTTCAATGAAAACAATAAACATCAAAGAAAAACACACGCTCTTCTCAAAACAATGGCATCCACATCGTATCGCTACTGTAGATAATATGCAAGTAATTCTTGCTAAAATACAAGGCGAGTTTGTTTGGCATAGCCATGATGAGGAAGACGAATTATTTCAAGTTGTAAAAGGCACGTTATACATGCAATTTAGAGATCGAACAGAGATCGTTAAAGAAGGGGAAATGATTGTTGTACCTAAAGGCGTAGAACACAATCCATCAACTAAAGATGGTGAAGAAGTACATTTATTATTGTTTGAGAAAATGGATACTGCTCACACAGGTAATGTGGAAGATGAAATGACACAAACAGAGTATCCTTGGATATAGACTTGTCATTGCGAGCATAGTTTGGCAATCTTTAAAATATAATAGAAACTACACTTTTTGTCATGTTGAGTTTATTTCAACATCTCATTAAAATTTAGATACCATAAGATTCTGAAACAAATTCAGAATGACAATGATGAAAATACTTCATATAGATAAAAATCACGATTTACTCATAAATCAACTTAAAGATTTAGGATGTCATAATGATGAAGATTATACTACTCCAAAAGAAGTTATTGAAAATAAAATTCATGAATATGATGGAGTTATTATTCGTAGCAGATTTACCATCGATAAGCAATTTATAGATGCTGCTAAAAACTTAAAATTTATTGGTCGAGTAGGAGCTGGATTAGAAAATATAGATTGTGATTATGCTGAAACTAAAAGTATTTCATTATTCAATGCTCCAGAAGGAAATAGAAATGCTGTAGGTGAACATACATTAGGAATGTTATTATCACTATTTAATAAACTGAATACAGCAGATATAGAAGTAAGGCAGGGGAAATGGTTACGAGAAGCTAATAGAGGTATTGAGCTTGACGGAAAAGTAGTTGGTATTATTGGTTATGGTAATATGGGGAAAGCATTTGCAAAAAAACTACGTGGATTTGATGTTGAAATACTCTGCTATGATATCAAGCCTGATGTAGGTGATACTAATGCAAAACAAGTGTCATTGCTTGAATTTCAAAAACGAGTAGATGTCGTGAGCTTGCATACACCGCAAACACAATTAACATTAAAAATGGTGAACGCAACTTTTATTAATGGATTTAAAAAACCATTTTGGTTACTCAATACAGCTAGAGGGAAAAGTGTTGTGACTAAAGATTTAGTAAAAGCTTTACAAAGTAAAAAGATTTTAGGGGCTGGATTGGATGTGTTAGAGTTTGAAAAAACCTCATTCGAGAACCTATTTGTTAATGTTGGTTCTAGTACAATCGAGAACTTACCTGAAGCATTTCAATATTTAATTAATGCTAAAAATGTATTGCTCACACCTCA
>CAZECB010000055.1:0-8991 GCA_964510745.1 uncultured Flavobacteriaceae bacterium
TTTTAACTGTATATTTGTTTGCACCAAGTAAAGGCATCATTGCGGTACTCTACCGTGAAAAACAACAACGTACCGAAGTCTCTTTATTAACTTTTTTGCTTCATTTACGAAATCATAATGAAGAAAGTGAACGCCATGTGAATCATCTTAATGAACATATTAACTGGCAAAAAGTGCGTTCTAAAACCGTATTAGATTTAGCTTTAAAAAACAATATGATTGACATTAATCAAAACATTGTTTCACTTACTGAAAAAGGTGTACTCTTCACGACACAAGCCATTGATTATATTATTACCAATGAAGATTCTGAAATTGAACATATGAAGGATGATTTCTTTTTGTTTCGGGGATAATATCATTGCGAGCGTAGTATAGCAATCTGTTTCTCTAGTTACGTCATTGCGAGAAACACAGGGTCGAAGCAATCTGTTAATCATTACCATAATTTATTATAGATTCTTTAGTTGTTACTTCCTTCTGAATGACAAATAAGGTTTTTCGACAAGTTCACAATCACAAAAAGAAAGGTTTTACTATAATTTCGACTATGAATTATAATTGTGCTATGGAAGACATATTTAATTACCTCTTAGGAAAAGGAGGTTTAATGATTCTTGGGTTAATTGCTTTGTTTGCTTTACTGTATAGAAAGTATAAAATGCAACGTTATTTTAAATACATCGAAAAACAGCAAAAAAAGAAAGAAGGCACAAAAAAATAATCTACATTGATTCTTCAGTTATCTCAATAGTTATATGCTCCTTCTTAATAACAAAAATTATTAAAATCCTCGCTCTTTCTGTAATCGCTCATAAGACTCTTGAACTTGTCTAAATTTTTCTTCAGCACCTTTTTGATGTTCTTTACCTAAGTGAAGTACGCGGTCTGGATGGTATTTTTTAGCCATTTTACGATATGCAGTTTTAATTTCATCGACTGTTGCATTTTCAGAAATCTCTAAAATCTTGTATGCATTTTCAGAGCTGTTATAAAACATGGCTTTAATACTTTCGAAATCTCGAGAACTAATACCTAAATAGCCTGCAATGGTAAATATTTGACGTATTTCATCATCAGTGACCATATCATCAGCCTTAGCGATACCAAATAAAAAGTGCATTAGTTGTAAACGTGATGGATGGTCCATCATTTGTCTAATCTGCAAACATACTTGACGTGTGGATATATTTTCTTGTTTATTAATACCTTTAAATAACCGAAATGCTTTATTAGCACGCTCTTTACCATACATACTCACAAACTGCTGACGTACAAAATCTAATTCCCTCTGGTCTTGTTTTCCATCGGCTTTAATCACTATAGAAGCTAGTATTAATAAACTAACTTCAAAATCTCCAGACTGCGTTTGCGGACGTTGTGTTCTTTGTCTTGATCGTGATTGTTGTGGTCTACGGGTATCATATTCTGCCTTATTTTGACGTCTTCTTGTTTGTCGCTCTCCTAACAACGGTGTTTTATTTGTTGCAGAATCAATCAAACTCCCTATTGCTAATCCTATAATTGCACCTATTGGGCCTCCAAAAGACCATCCAATTGCTCCACCTATCCATTTTGAAACACTCATGTAAGTAAATTGTTTTTATATTGACCAAACTTATACATTTTACAAGATATAAAACCATTGAAAATGTGTTTATATAAGTTCTTTTTTGCTAATTTATTAATTTAAATTCTGAAACCAGAACTTTACTATTAGTTAGTTGGTGTCATTATACTTTTGTTACACAATTATGTATCTTTGCATCATAAATTTTAATTAAAATATAAAAACTCAAAATATGTACCCAGCAGATTTAGTAAAACCAATGCGAGAAGATTTAACCAGTGTTGGTTTTGAAGAATTACAAACTGTTGAAGCTGTTGATAGTGCTTTAGCAAAAGAAGGAACAACTTTAGTTGTTGTCAATTCAGTTTGTGGATGTGCTGCAGCAAATGCACGTCCAGGAGCAAGTTTATCATTAAAAAATGCAAAACGCCCAACAAATTTAGTGACTGTATTTGCAGGGGTTGATGCAGAGGCAACTAATGCCGCTAGAGGTCATATGATTCCGTTTCCTCCAAGCTCACCAAGTATTGCATTGTTTAAAGATGGTGAATTAGTACACATGTTAGAACGTCATCATATTGAAGGGCGTCCGGCAGATTTAATTGCTGAAAATCTTATAGATGCTTATAACAGTCACTGCTAAAAAACAGTTGAAATTATAAAATTTAAAGCCACGTTTTTTGCGTGGTTTTTTTATGCTTATTTTTGAGCTTATTACAATCGACCAAGCATGTCTAAGTTTTTATCTTATCTGTTAACTCCTATTTTCTTTTTGTTTTTCGGATTAACATTACTCATTTTTCATCCTATTCAATGGATCTGCTTCAATGTATTTGGATATTCACTACATAAAAAAAGTGTTGACATGCTTCAGTTTTTTTTAATGCGAAGCACAAATGTTCTTGGTACACGATATACATTTAAAAACAACTATGAGATTCCTAAAAACAACCCTTTAATCATTGTTGCTAATCATCAAAGTTTATATGATATACCACCTATTATTTGGTTTTTCAGAAAACATCATGCAAAATTTATTAGTAAAAAAGAACTAGGAAAAGGTATTCCCAGCGTATCTTATAATTTACGGCATGGTGGTTCTGTATTAATAGATCGAAAAAAGCCTAAAAAAGCAATTGAAGCGATTGAAGCATTTTCAAATTACATAGAAACTAACAAGCGAGCTGCAGTCATTTTCCCTGAAGGTACTAGGAGCAGAAATGGGCAGGCTAAGAAATTTCAAACCAAAGGTCTTCTCACTCTTTTTAAAGGTATTCCATCTGCAATCATAGTGCCTGTGACTATAAACAACTCCTGGAAGATGATTCCCTCCGGGAAATTCCCGATGGGCATTGGAGCTCATATTAAATATACAGTTCATCAACCTATAACCTTAAGAGAACATAATCCTAACACAATTATTAAAACTATAGAAACGCAAATTACTGACGCTATTAAAAATGATTAATCAACAACTTATAGAACATACGAAGATCTTTGTAAAAGATACTCTTAAAGATGCTGAAGGTGGTCATGATTGGTTTCATATTGAACGTGTTTATAATAATAGTATAAACATTGCTAAACATGAACAAGTAGACCTTACAATTGTAGCGCTTGGTGCTTTATTACACGATATTGCAGATAGCAAATTTCATGATGGAGATGAAACTATAGGCCCTAAAATAGCTCGAGAATTTCTTTTTAAACATAATGTAGATTCAGTAGTTATAGGACACGTGGTAAATATTATTGAAAACATTTCATTTAAAGGGGGGAATGAGTCTGAGAAATTCGCCTCTCCCGAATTAGATGTTGTTCAAGATGCAGATCGTTTAGACGCCATTGGTGCCATTGGTATTGCCCGTTGTTTTAATTATGGTGGTTTTAAAAATAGAGGGCTTTACGATCCAGATATTACACCTAATTTGAATATGACCAAAGCGCAATACAAAGCGTCTAAAGCACCTACTATTAATCATTTTTATGAAAAACTACTACTCTTAAAAGATAGAATGAATACTAAAACGGGAAAACGTATAGCTAAAGAACGTCATCAGTTTATGGAATTATATTTAAAGCAGTTTTATGCTGAATGGGATGGTGAGAAATAATTTTGCCATTCAGAAGAAACACAGTGACTGAAGAATCTATTGTATCTAAATTATTTTTAAGGCTCTTCACTTCGCTCTGAATGACAAGTTAAAACAATTTCATTTGCCCAGTTTTATATTGTTCATGTAGTGATGTATTTAATACTATTTTCTCTTTATTACTAAAGTATTTTCGTTTTGCTAATTGCATTAATAAGTTAATTTGTTCTGCTATTTTACCTTCGCCACTCATACGTTTACCAAATCGACTATCATTGAGTTTCCCATTATGACAATCTGCAATTTGATGCAGTACTTTATCTGCTCTATCTGGCATTGTTTTCTTAATCCAATCAGTAAAAATTTCACCAATAGCACCATTTAGCCTAACTATAGTATGACCAATAGAGTTTGCTCCATAATCTAAAGCTACTTTTGTCAAAGGTAAAATCTCGTGGCTATTAATAGATGGAATAATAGGTGCTAACATTACATTTACAGGAATGCCATTATCACTTAAAATCTTAACAGTTTCTAATCGTTTTTTGATAGTTGTTGTACGTGGTTCTAAAATACGTCTTGTCTCTTCTGATAAAGAGGTGATAGATACATTTACTTTTATTAAATTATCTTTTGCTAATGCTTTTAAAAGATCTAAATCGCGAATGATAAGAGCATTTTTAGTGATGATGCCAACCGGGTGTTTGTATTTTAGAAACACCTCTAAGCATTGTTTTGTAATTTGAAACTGTTTCTCAGCAGGTTGATAACAATCAGTATTACCAGACATTACAATAGGATGTGCTTTCCAAGATTTTTTCTTTAACTGTATTTCTAAAAGCTTTGGTGCATCTTTTTTCACTAAAATTCGCCGTTCAAAATCTAATCCAGCACTATACCCCCAATACTCATGACTATTACGTGCATAGCAATAAATGCAACCATGCTCGCAGCCTTGATAAGGATTCATAGAGTATGATAAGCCCATATCTGGACTATCTACTTTATTGACAATTGTCTTTGGAAAAACTTCTAAATAGCGTGTTTTATTTTTATCAGCATCTTCTTGGTTTTTATAGCAATATTCAAGAAAATCATCACGCGTTTCGTGACTAAGTTCAAAGAAACGATTATGCACATTACGTTGTGCTCCTCGTCCTTTTATGATGGATTTAGAAGTCATAACAAACTAATATAAGGTGGATTTGCCTTTAAAATTAGTTATTATTTAAATTGAATTTTGAAAGTTGAAAAAGGGTTATTAACAAATTATTTTTTCTCTAAATTAAAGAAGAGCTAATGTTATTTTATTTTCCTGGAAAATTAGCTTTACGTTTTTCTAAAAAGGCTGTTGTTCCTTCTTTAAAATCTTCTGTTTCAAAGCAATTCCCAAATTCTTCGATTTCTTTAGCATAGCCATCAACCCCATTTTTAAAATTCGCATTAATTGCTTTTATAGCACTACCAATAGCTACAGAAGAATTGCGCATAATTTTAGATGCAAGTTTTTCGCAAAATTGTAATAATTCTTCTTGTGTTAGAACGTGATTTACCAAGCCGTAAGATAAGGCCTGGTTAGCATCAATCATTCCTGCAGTCATAACCATTTCCATAGCACGACCTTTACCTACTAACTGTGGTAAACGTTGTGTCCCTCCATATCCAGGAATAACACCTAAAGAAACTTCAGGAAGCCCCATTTTAGCATTGATACTTGCTACTCTAAAATGGCATGCCATAGCTAACTCTAAACCACCTCCTAAAGCAAAACCATTAACTGCTGCAATAACGGGAGTTGATAAATTTTCAACGAAATTAAACAATAATTCCTGTCCTTTTGCCGCTAATTGTTGTCCTTGATTGACATCAAAATCAGCAAACTCACTAATATCTGCTCCTGCAACAAATGCTTTTTCTCCGCTGCCAGTAATAATAATAACCTTCGTGTTTTTATCAGTATCAGCTGCTTCAAATGCATTATGAAGCTCATTGATTGTGGCTTTATTAAGTGCATTCAATTTTGAAGGTCTGTTAATGGTAATTGTTGTAATTCCGTTTTCGGTTAGATAGAGTATGTTTTCGTAGTTCATTGAAAATTCATTTTTCATTCCTTTTTTTAAGGGAATCTTTATTCTTTAGGAAACGTTACTTTAAAAGTAGTTCCTTTATGTTCTTCAGATACAAAAGTAATACTTCCGTTGTAGGTTTCCACAATATTTTTAATCATTGGCAAACCTAATCCCATTCCGCTAGATTTAGTTGTAAATTTTGGTTCAAAAATCCTTGGTTTATTCTCTTCAGTAATTCCTTGACCGTTATCTTCTACAGTAATAACTACATCTTTATCTTCAAGTGATACATGAACATCAATTTTTGGTGGTTGCCCTTCTGGAATAGACTGAATGGCATTTTTAACTAAATTGGTTAACACACGTATGAGTTGTGTTCTATCGAACTTCGCCATAATTTCGTTTTCTGAAGCCTTAAAATTAATATCATTTTCTGGAAAAATATCTAACGCTAAATCAATGACTTCAACGACGTTAAAGACTTCATTTTGCTGCACTGGCATTTTTGCAAAATTTGAAAATGCTGAGGCTATCGAACTCATCGTATCAATTTGCTGAATCAATGTTTTACTATACTCATCTACTTTATGGTGTACATTTTCATCTTCAGGATTAAACTTACGTTGAAAACTTTGCACACTCAATCGCATCGGTGTCAATGGGTTTTTAATTTCATGCGCGACTTGTTTTGCCATTTCACGCCATGCTTGTTCACGCTCACTAGTTGCTAATTGTACAGCACTATCTTCTAGCTCATCAATCATACTATTATAAGCTTCAATTAAAGTAGTGACTTCTTGACTTGCGCCTTTGAGTTCAATTTTTTCATTACGTTTTTCTAGCCTCGTGATATTCATTTTATCGCTAATTGTTTTTAAAGATTTTGTAATATATCGCGACACAAAATAAGCAAATGCAATAGCGACTAATAACATTGCAAAATAAGCATAGCCTAAACGTCCTAAAAACGCTTTAAGTTCTGTTTCATTAAACGAGTCGTCTTCAAAATAAGGTACATTCAAAATCCCTATCGGTTTTGATTTAGAATCTGTAAATATTCTGTATGATGATTGAATGTTACTTCCTAGAGTTTCACTCTCTTCAATGTAACTTTTATCAACACTATTATTGAGTCCATTTAATGCCGCAGTAGAAATACATTTAGTAATCGAATCATTTTCAAAAGATGGCTTTGAGCTTTTCACTAATGTTCCGCCTAGATCATAAATATTAAAATCTACATTTATAGTATTTCTAATTTGATAAATTTTGTCTTTAAAGATAAGTCCCAATTGATCTGTTTCTCTTGGGTATGTGGTTGCTTCTAACTCATAATTAATACTAGCAAGTAATTGAGATTCTTTACGCTCTAAACGTTGTGAGTGATAATCTTGAGATTGCTGATTATACTGATATAACGTCACCAATGCAATTAATATAGATGCTACTAAAACAAGGAGTATCATATATACAAAAATTCGAGATCGTAATGAGAGTTTTTTTGCAGCCATTAATAGGTTTTAAGCAATTTAAAAAATATTGCCTTAAAATGGCTTTTATTCAACAATAATTGCGCCATATAATTAAGCATCAGGATTTTTTTGCCTTACCTTTTTATAAAATCTAATGCCTAACATTAATAGTACTGCCAAACCAATAATGCCTATTACACCAAATATCCAGTTAATATTATGCCTTAACATCACTAAAAATATCACAGAAAATAATATGATAGTAGAACCTTCATTCCATAAGCGCATAAAATTTGATGTGTATTTGACATGATCAACTTGTAGCTGTTTAAATATTTGATGTGACTTTAAATGATATAAAATAAGTAATCCTACAAAACCTAACTTTATTTGCATCCAGCCTTCTTCTAAAAAAAATGGTTTAATTATAATTAATAATGCTGCAAATAAAATTGCTAAAATTCCTGATGGCCACGTAATGATAAACCATAAACGTTTTGTCATTAATTTTAACTGTTTCCCTAAAATTTCTTTATCAGGAGAGGGTTTATGAAATGCTTCTATTTGATAGACAAAAAGGCGTGGGATATAAAACAAACCCGCAAACCAAGTAATTACAAAAATTAAATGTAGTGCTTTTATGTAATCGTAATAGTATGCCATATTTAAATTTAAACAGGATTTAGTTAACTAAATCCTGTTTAACTTAATTAATCATCCAAAGACAAAAAGTTTAAATTCTTAGCATTAAAACTTGCATTAAATGCTTTAATTTCATCATTCACTAATTTATTAAATGTATCTAGTTCTTGCTTAATTTTTCCAGATAATTCATTTTTAACGGCTATATCTTGAGCTGTTGGAGGAAAATCACCCATGCTTACTAGTGAATTTAAATGCCCTAATTTATTAGTTAATCGTATTGGAAAATTTAACGGATCTTGACCACTTCTATTTTTAGTTTGATATAATGCTTCTTCAACTTTAGTGAACTTTTCTTTTAGTTCTTTAGCTTTATCAACCAAATCTTTTACACTAGCATCCTCTTTATATTGCGTTTCAAACGCACTCAGTTTTTTATTAATTAATCTGATTTTTTTAATAGATTGATGTGCATCATCCATAGTTTGATTCACATCTTTTATAAATTCAAATTGCTGCTTCATATCAGCTAACGTGCTTTCAGCTCTAGGATCTGCTAATACGGTAAATGGTTGTGATAGTGTTTTGCCATTAACATTTAAAGTGACTTTGTAATTCCCAGGAATTGCTCTAGGCCCTTCTAAACTTGCCCACCATAAAATCATTCCTGGTAAGCGTTCTGCACCATCATAAGTCATATTCCAGACAAATTGATTTCCGCCTTTATCCACTTTTAAAACATCTTCTTTTTTATTTTTTGTGCTAAACGTTTTAATTGTATCACCTTTAGTGTCAAAATAGGTTAAAGACACCTCATCATCTTCTTTATAATCTTTTAAATTGAAATAAGTGATGACTCCGTTTGGATGATTAGTTCCTGTAGTTTTGCTTCCTGATCTGCTACCGCCACGCATTCTATAAGTATCTTTTGGTTTGAATAATTTTGTATCATTCTTACCGTCGTATAGTTGATGTAATACTGTTAAATCATCAATTATCCATAAACTTCTACCCTGTGTTGCTACAATTAAGTTATTGTCTTTAATCGTTAAATCTGTAATCGGTACAATAGGTAAATTTAATTGGAATGGGTTCCAGTTTTTTCCATCATTAAAAGAAATATACATTCCTGTTTCTGTACCTGC
>CAZECB010000056.1:0-1786 GCA_964510745.1 uncultured Flavobacteriaceae bacterium
TACGGAAAACCAGATGTTATTGCTGGAGTTGCAACCGGAGCTATAGGTATTGGTATGCTAGTAGCAGAACAATTAGGAGTACCCTTTATTTATGTAAGACCAGAGGCTAAAAGTCACGGACGTAAAAATCAAATCGAAGGATTTCTAAAAAAAGGACAAAGTGTAGTTGTTATTGAAGATTTAATTAGTACTGGTAAAAGCAGTTTAAATGCTGTAAAAGCACTAAAAGAAGCCGATGCTAATGTAAAAGGAATGATCGCTATTTTTTCTTATGGATTTGATATTGCACATCAAAATTTTAAAAAAGAGAATGTTGATTTATTAACTTTAAGTAACTACGAAAATCTGTTAGAACAAGCTTTAGATACTAATTATATTAATAAAGCGGAATTAGAAACTTTGTCACAATGGAATACTAACCCTAGTGAATGGAACGCTAATTGATATTCTATTTCTTTAACTATTAAAATTAAATTATGAATTTAGAATCATCAAATGTAACTGTAAATAAATCTCCTCAAGAGGTTTTTGATTTTTTATCGAATGTTGAAAATTTTGAACAATTAATGCCAGAAAGTATTAGTAAGTTTGAAATATTAGATGAAGGCAAATTTTTATTTGCACTAAAAGGAATGCCAGAAATTGTACTTAAAAAGAAAGACGTTATTGCTCCTAATAAAATTGTACTTGGTGCTGCTGGTGGAAAAATAGATTTTGCTTTAACAGGTAATATTTCAGAAATTGAAACAGGAAAAAGTAATGTACAATTGATATTTAATGGTGATTTCAATCCAATGATGTCGATGATGATTAAAGGGCCTATTGGAAAATTTATTGAAACCTTAGCTACTAATTTAAAAGGGATCAACTAAATTAATACAAAAGCTGTATCTCTTTTAAGTCATACGTTTTCGTTATATCATCTTCCAACAAAACATTCAAAGTTCCATCTTGATTAATTCCTTTTATAAACCCTAAAAAAGAGTTTTCGTTTTGATCTTTAAACGTTGAAGGCTTATCCTTTCTAAATAAATGTTTTTCGTATTCTTTTTTCAAAAAATGTAATTCGCCTTTATTAAGATAAGAGAAATAATACTTTAAATATTCTAAAACATATTGAAGCACTTCCTCCAAATCAAATATTTTACCTGTTAACATTTTTAAAGATGAAGCATTTGGCAGTTCTTTAAATTCTGCTTGGTTTACATTAAGTCCTATTCCGATTATTGAAGCCTCAAGTACATTCGTTTTTATGACATTTTCAATTAAAATACCGCATATTTTTTTATTTTCTGACAAAATGTCGTTAGGCCACTTAATATGCAATTTAGGTATTTGAAGTTTTTCTAGTGCCTTTATCAAAGCCAATGAAGTTACAATACTAAGATAAAAATGATCCTCTAAATCAAGTTTAGATGTATTCTTAAACACACTACAAATAAGGTTTTTAGAGGTTTCAGAAACCCATTCACTCCCCATCTGTCCTCGTCCTTTTACTTGTACTTTTGTAGTTACAGTTGTATAATCTTCTAAAACAGTAGTACTACTTAATATCTTTAAATGAGTATTAGTAGAGTCAGTGGCATTAAGTTTGATTATACGCATATATAATTAAAGTGCTTAAATTATTTTTTCTTAGAGATTTAAAGACTACTAAGAACAAAAAAATAATAACTTTGCACAAATTAAAACAATTTAATGACGAAAGAAAATAGTGCCACTGATCATTTAATATCTGTCATATTAAATGGTATTGAAGATGTAAAAGGACAGCAAATTAACATAC
>CAZECB010000056.1:1796-2803 GCA_964510745.1 uncultured Flavobacteriaceae bacterium
AGATATTGAAAATACAGTATGTGATTATTTTATTATTTGTGAAGGCACTTCAAACACTCAAGTCAACGCTATAGTCAATTCCATTCAAAAAAAAGTAAGCAAAGAAACTAAAGATAAGCCTTGGCATATTGAAGGTAGCGATAATGCTGAATGGGTATTAATGGACTATGTAAATGTTGTAGTGCATGTATTTCAAAAACATATTCGTGAGTATTACGATATAGAAAGTTTATGGGGAGATGCTGTTACAACAGAAATAAAAACCAGTTATTAAAAATCTAATTAATGTCAAAAGATAAAAAAGTAAGCCCTAAAAAACCAAAAATAAGTCCTTATTGGATTTATGGAATTATTATTGCCATATTTATAATAATAAATGTTGTAAGTGGTGGTCTTGGTTCATCAAGCGGAGTTCCTTCATCGCCAAACAAGTTTTTTGAATATGTAAGAAATGGAGATGTTGAAAAAGTAGACATCATAAATAGGCGTATTGCAAAAGTTTATTTAACTAAAGATGCCGAATCTAAAGAGATTCACAAAAAGACAATTTCTAAGACAACATTGTTTTCAACACAAAAAAAACCAAACTATTCTTTTGAAATTGGTGATTTACAAAATTTTGAAAATAAATTAGATGAAGCAAAAAAAGGATTATCATCATCTTTGGAGGTAACTAATAATACTGAGGAAAATCCTTGGGCATTTCTTATTAATCTACTTCCATTTATACTTATTATAGGCGTCTGGATATTTATCATGCGTCGTATGTCTGGTGGTCCTGGAGGCGGAGGTGCTGGTGGGCAAATTTTTAATATAGGTAAATCTAAAGCAAAACTTTTTGATCAAAACACTGAAGTAAAAACAACATTTAAAGACGTTGCTGGTTTAGAAGGTGCTAAAGAGGAAGTGCAAGAAATTGTAGATTTTCTTAAAAATCCTGAAAAATATACTTCCTTAGGAGGTAAAATACCAAAAGGTGCTTTATTAGTAGGATCACCAGGAACAGG
>CAZECB010000056.1:2813-4314 GCA_964510745.1 uncultured Flavobacteriaceae bacterium
AGGCAAAAACATCAATGGACAGCGAAAGCGCCAAAGCCAAAGCAGAGTTTGAAGAAATTGTATCTTTTTTAAAAGAACCAGAAAGATACACACTAGTAGGAGCAAGAATACCAAAAGGTGCTTTATTAGTAGGATCACCGGGAACAGGAAAAACATTATTAGCAAAAGCGGTAGCAGGAGAAGCTAAAGTACCTTTCTTTTCATTATCTGGATCAGATTTTGTAGAAATGTTTGTTGGTGTTGGTGCTTCTAGGGTTCGTGATTTATTCAAACAAGCTAAAGAAAAATCTCCTTCAATTATTTTTATTGATGAAATAGATGCTATTGGTCGTGCAAGAGGTAAAAATGCAATGTCAGGTAGTAATGATGAGCGTGAAAATACCTTAAACCAGCTATTAACAGAAATGGATGGTTTTGGTACTAACACCAATGTTATTGTAATAGCAGCTACAAATAGAGCTGATATTTTAGATAAAGCATTAATGCGTGCTGGACGTTTTGACAGGCAAATATTTGTAGACTTACCAGATGTAAGAGAGCGTAAAGAAATTTTTGAAGTTCATTTAAGACCTCTTAAAAAAGCAAAAGAGTTAGATATCGATTTCTTATCTAAACAAACACCTGGTTTTTCTGGAGCAGATATAGCTAATGTATGTAATGAAGCTGCATTAATTGCTGCAAGAAACGGTAAAAAAGCTGTTGATAAACAAGATTTCTTAGACGCTGTAGACAGAATTGTTGGTGGATTAGAAAAGAAAAATAAAATTATCACGCCAGAAGAAAAAAGAGCAGTTGCTTTTCATGAAGCTGGACATGCAACTGTAAGTTGGATGTTAGAACATGCAGCACCTTTAGTAAAAGTAACTATTGTACCTCGTGGTCAATCTTTAGGTGCAGCCTGGTATTTACCAGAAGAACGCTTAATAGTTCGTCCAGAACAAATGCTAGACGAAATGTGTGCTGCTTTAGGTGGTCGTGCCGCAGAAAAAGTAATTTTCAATAAAATATCTACCGGAGCATTAAGTGACTTAGAAAAAGTAACAAAACAAGCTAGAGCAATGGTAACTGTATATGGTTTAAGTGACAAAATAGGTAATCTAACTTATTATGATTCATCTGGACAAAATGAATATGGATTTACAAAACCTTATAGTGAACAAACTGCAGTACTTATTGATAAAGAAATTTCTGATATTATTGAAGAGCAATATCAACGTGCAATCAATTTGTTAGAAAAGAATAAAGATAGACTCACAGAACTTGCAGAAGTTTTACTTGATAAAGAGGTTATTTTTAAAGACAATCTAGAAAAAATCTTTGGAGAACGACCTTATTCAAAGTCAAAAAACACTCTAGCTGATAGCGATAGTGCTTTAGAAGAGGAATAATCTAGGCATAAAAACTTGAATTATTAATTAATTAATTCAAGTTTTTATATATTTGGTAAAATAGTAAGTCCAAAATGATTAATAGCACCCCTAAAAATGAGTTTATTTCGTAA
>CAZECB010000056.1:4324-8876 GCA_964510745.1 uncultured Flavobacteriaceae bacterium
GATTAAATCTGAAGGAAATCAAGCGCATCTTAAAAGCGAACAACGTGGTAAGTATATGCCTGACATTAAAATTCCTCTAGATGAGCGTTTTACCATTAACTTTAAAGCTAATGGTGGTAAGTTTCTGTATTGTGAAAACTTAAATGAGGTTCATAAAAATCTTAATGCTATTATAAAAGAAAACGACTGGATTGATAAGAACGTTTTTTTGATTGATGATCAATTATCAGAAAAATTTAGAAATTTTAATTTCTCTGTCTCTAGACAAACAAGTAATAGTGATTTTTTCTTTTCAACTTGTGAACACTTAATTGCTAATGATGGTTCTTTATTAATATCTTCTAGACAAATAGCAGAGAAAAAACTTCAAGAACTACCTGATAGTTTTATCATTTTTGCTACAACTAGTCAATTTGTAGACACTATAAGTGAAGGATTAAGAGGTATTAAAAATAAAAACAGAAAAAAAATACCTACTAATATTACTACTATTAAGCACTTTAAAACTTATGACGATAAAGATTTTTTAAGCTATGGAAGTAGCTCAAAAAACCTATATTTGCTATTGCTAGAAGACTTATAAATGAAAGAACTAATTGTCAGAGCATTCTCTGGGCTACTATATGCAGCGCTTTTTTTACTCTCTTTACAATCTCAATATAGCTTAGTTACACTATTTTTTATTTTTGGATTAATTTGCCTTGCTGAATTTAATAAACTTATTGGCTTAAAAGGATTTATCTCTTATATCATTTTTTCTATTTTATATTTAGGAGTTTGCTATTGGCAACTATTTTTAAATACAGATGAAGGATTTATGGAAGGTATTCAAATATTACATGTCTTGACCATTTTTGTATTACTCTTTTTAATAAAAGATTTATTTTCAGAAAAAACACTACCGTTATTTATTACAAAACGCTATATAAACACTATTTTTTATTTAACAAGTGCTTTTATTTTTATAATTCTTATTGCTGGGTATTATGAAGATACTTTTAATCCAAACATTCTTTTAGGAACATTCATTTTAGTTTGGGTCAATGATACATTTGCTTATTTAGTTGGTAAAAATTTAGGGAAGCAAAAACTTTTTTCTGATATTTCTCCTAAGAAAACTGTTGAAGGTTTTTTAGGTGGTGTCTTTTTTTCATGTATCGCTAGCTATTTTATTACTAAATTTACATACACATTAGATTTCACAAGTTGGCTAATTTTAAGCATCATAATAAGCGTTTTTGGCACCTTAGGTGATTTAATAGAATCTAAATATAAAAGACAAGCAGGAGTAAAAGATAGCGGAGTTATTATGCCTGGGCACGGAGGGTTATTAGATCGTTTGGATAGTATCATTTTTGCTGCACCATTTATTTATTTATTTTTAAGAATTATAAAATATGTTTCATAAAGAAGGCTTTAAAATTATACTAATCGCTTTTGCAATTACTACTATTTCTTTTTTACTTATTGATAAGTTTATCACCATTTCTTGGCTTCAGAAATTAATACAAATCATTATTCTAGTTCTTTTCATATTAATTTTACAATTTTTCAGAAACCCGAAGCGAAATACAATACACAATCAAAATCATGCATTATCTCCTGTTGATGGAAAAGTAGTTGTAATAGAAGAAGTCTTTGAAAATGAATTTTTTAAAGATAAACGTATACAAGTAAGTGTATTTATGTCTCCCCTTAATGTACATGTTACACGTCATCCGATAGCTGGGAATATAGAATTTAGCAAATACCATCCTGGGAAATTTTTAGTGGCCTGGCATCCAAAATCTAGTGAAGAGAATGAACGAACCACTGTTGTTGTAAAAAACGAAAAATTTGGTGCTGTACTTTACAGGCAAATTGCTGGTGCTTTAGCAAAACGTATAGTAAATTATGCCAAAGAAGGTGAAACTATAGTGCAAGGGAGTGACTCTGGTTTTATTAAATTTGGATCTAGAGTAGATGTATTTTTACCCTTAGACGCTAAAATAAAAGTGAAACTCAATCAAAAAGTACGTGGTGGAGAAAGTATAATTGCTGAAGTTTAAGTAACATGAGCTCTGAAGAATTAGATATTTTATTCAAAGAAGCTGTTGGGCGTGTCAATGCTCATAAAGAACCGTTTCCTGCTGATGTACTCCTAAAATTATACGCATATTATAAAAAAGCAACTAATGATTATGGAAGACCTCGCAGTAAAAAACCAATTATAAATGCTTTTAAAACAAATGCATTATTTCAAGCTCAAGATATTACTGAAGATGAAGCTAAACAAGAATATATAAATTTAGTAAATAACTATTTTTTGTATAGAAAGTAAATTCTAAAAAAATAAAATAGAAAAGTGCCAATTATAAAAAATTGGCACTTTTTGTATAAATATGATAGTGATTATAAACTCGCTAAACTCGTTTTTAAAGTTTCTATTTTTGCTAAAGCATCTGCTTCTTTCTTTTTCTCAGAGGCTACAACTTGTTCTGGGGCTCCAGTAACAAAACGTTCGTTAGACAATTTTTTTTGAACTGACTTTAAAAATCCTTCTGTATAATTCAATTCTTCTGTGAGTTTTTTAATCTCCGCTTCTATATCTATAGCACCATCCATTGGGATAAAATACTCATTGGATTTCACTCTAAAAGTTAATGCTCCATCAACTGTTTTAGTTACGTAATTGATATTTTCTAAATTACCAAGTTTAATAATAACCTCATCAAAAATAGTACTAGACTTTTCATTATTTATAATCGAGAAGCCTATTACATCTTTAAATGCAATATTTTTTTGTTTTCTAATGTTTCTAATTCCAGAAATAACTTCTGAAGTGAAATCGAATTCAGAAATTAATTTTTCATTTATTGGTTTAGTTTCTGGCCATTTTGAAATAATTAATGCTTCTTCTGGAGTTCTTTTAGAAATATATTGCCATAAATCTTCAGTTAAAAAAGGCATGAACGGATGCATTATTTTTAAGTTTTCTTCAAAAATAGCAATCACACTTTTTAGTGTTTTTCTATCTATTGGTTTTTGATATGCTGGCTTTACCATTTCTAACATCCATCCACAAAAATCATCATAAATTAATTTATAAATTGCCATTAAAGCATCACTTAAACGATACTTACTAAAATGGTCTTCAATTTCAATTAATGTCTTTTGAAATTTAGATACATACCATTCAATTGCAATTTTGCTTGAGTTAGGTTGTTCAATTGTTTCACTTACTTCCCAACCATTAACTAAACGGTAAGCGTTCCATATTTTATTACCAAAACCTTTTCCTTGTTGGCATAACGCTTCATCAAACATTAAATCGTTTCCAGCCGCACTACTTAATAGTAAACCAACACGAACACCATCAGCACTATACTCATCGATAAGCTTTAAGGCATCAGGAGAATTTCCTAGTGATTTACTCATTTTTCGACGTTGCTTATCTCTAACTAACCCTGTTAAGTAAACATTCCCAAAAGGTTTTTGATCTTTATACTCATATCCAGCAATAATCATACGTGCTACCCAAAAAAATAAAATATCTGGCCCTGTTACTAAATCATTAGTTGGATAATAGTATTTAATATCACTATTTTCTGGATTACGAATACCATCAAACACACTCATTGGCCATAACCATGAGGAAAACCAAGTATCTAACGCGTCAGTATCTTGAGTTAAATCGGTAGTTATTAAATCTTGATTATTAGTTTTCGCTTTTACTTTTTCTAAAGCTTCTTCTATAGTTTCTGCTACAACAAAGTCGTTTTTACCATCTCCATAAAAATAAGCAGGGATTTGTTGCCCCCAAAGTAATTGACGTGAAATATTCCAATCACGAATGTTTTCCATCCAGTGACGATATGTATTTTCAAATTTCTTAGGATATAAATTAATTTCAGAATTTTCGCCTAAAACCGCTTTAATTGCAGGTTTTACTAACTCTTTCATTTTTAAAAACCATTGATCACTTAATCGTGGTTCAATAACTGCTTTTGTACGCTCAGATGTTCCTACTTTATTAATATGTGTTTCAGTTTTACTTAAAACACCTGTATCTTCTAATAATTTGGCAACTGCTTTTCTTGCTACAAAACGATCTTGACCTTCAAACTGCATTCCAAAACTATTCAAAGAAGCATCTTCATTAAAAATATCAATTATTTCTAACTTGTGCTTATCTCCTAAAACTTTATCATTTTCATCATGTGCAGGGGTCACTTTTAAACAACCTGTACCAAATTCTATATCTACATAATCGTCCTCAATTATTGGGATTACTCTCCCGCAAATTGGTACAATTGCTTTTTTCCCTTTTAAATGCCTAAATCGTTCGTCACCTGGATTAATACAAATGGCTGTATCTCCAAAAATAGTTTCTGGTCTGGTAGTAGCAATTGTTAATGTATCATCATCGTCTTCTATTTTATAATTTAAGTAATATAACAACCCTTGACGTTCTTCATAGATTACTTCTTCATCAGATAGTGTTGTTTTTGCTTCAGGGTCCCAGTTCACCATTCGGTAACCACGATAAATCAACCCTTTTTTATGTAAATCA